>JALYFY010000614.1 GCA_030777385.1 Pseudomonadota bacterium
GTGCGGGGGAGCCTGCTCCTGCGCAACCTGTCACGTCTACGTGGCTGAGGAATGGGAGGCTGCGACCGGCCAGCCCCAGCCCATGGAGGAGGACATGCTCGACTTCGCCTTCGATGTGCGCCCGACCTCGCGGCTCTCGTGCCAGATCAGGGTTCGGCCGGAGCTGGACGGGCTCGTGGTGCATACACCGACGCGGCAAGGCTGACCTGCAAGGCTGATTTGGAGGCAACCCATGTTCAAGACGATCCTGGTTCCCGTCGATCTCGGTGAGGTGGAGGCGGCCCAGCCCGCCATCGACAAGGCGGTCGAGCTTGCAAAGAGCGCGGACAGCACCATCCGCCTGATCTATGTGCGCCCCATCGTGCCCGTCACCTATATGGAATTCATGCCGCCGGCCTTCGACGAGGAACAGCAGGGCGAGGCGGAAACAAAGCTCGCCGAATTGGCGGCCAGCGTGGGGCTTCCCTCGGAGCGCGTTTCGGCCGTGGTTCGCCTCGGCTCCGTGTATAACGATGTTCTGGACGAGGCAGAGAAGACTGGCGCCGACCTCATCGTTATCGGTTCGCACCGGCCTACCATGGCCACTTACCTGCTGGGCTCCAACGCCGCCACCATCGTGCGCCATGCCGGCTGCTCGGTGCTGGTGGTGCGAACTTAACGAGATTTCCTGGTGTCATCCCGGGGCCGCGTAAGCGGAGCCCGGAATCCATAACCGCTGACGGTGCTGAAAAGCGCGCGACGCTGATCGCCTCTTTCTGCGACGTCATGTTCATGAATCCCCGCCTGCGCGGGGGATGACAGTCAGGGCGTCGGCGCGAGTTCAGTGGGGGTCAATACCCCTAGGACGCCTTCGGCAGTAGCTCCTCGGGCAAGGCCTCTGAGCGGAAGGGGCGGGGCTTGTTGAGCCTGATCATCGGCTCGATCTGCCAGACGCCCACGGCAGCAAGAAGCGCGCCCAAGAGGGCAACGCGCGGGGCGCCCATCTGAAATGCCTGCCAGATCAGGTAGGCCATGGCCAGCAGCGATGCGATGGCGAGCGCCGAGGTTGGCAGCCACATACCCCAAGGCTTTCCGGCCACGAGCCTGGCATCTGGGTTGGCGCGAACGATGGCGTCGCAGAGGGCATGGGTGAAGGCGCGGTATTCCTGCGTCATCTCCTGCGCCTCTACCATGCTCTTCCAGCTGAGCGAGCTGAAGGTGAAGGACTTGCCGTCCTGCATGATCACCTTCGTGCGGAAGGACCTCTGCGCCAGCCGGCCTGGTTCGAAGGTCATGCGCACGGTGTCGACGGCGCCGAGCTGAACCTCATGCACCTTGCGGCCGGAGTCCACGGTGAGCCTGCTGCCTTTGAGGGTGAAGGATATCGGCCCGCTGAAGGGCTTGGGGCTGTGGCTATAGGTCTGGGTCATCAAGCTGCTTGTCTGAGGCGTCATCTGTTCGGCAAACGGACGTCCTCTTTGCCGGAGGAGGCTCACCGTACCAGTTCGCGCATCGCATGGTCTATGCCTTCGAGGTTGAGCGGATACATCCGCTCTTCGAAGAGCTGCCGCATCAGGGCGATGGAGTGGGTGTAGCCCCAATGGGGCTTGGGCACGGGGTTCAGCCACACCGATTTCGGGAAATGGTCCAGAATGCGCCGGATCCAGGCTTGGCCCGGCTCCTCGTTCCAGTGCTCCACCGAACCGCCGGGATGCGTGATCTCATAAGGGCTCATGGAGGCATCGCCCACGAAGACCACCCGGTAGTCGGACGGATAGGTGCGGATCACGTCGAGGGTGGGGATCGTCTCGTCGAAGCGGCGGCGGTTTTCCTTCCAAAGGTTCTCGTAGACGCAGTTGTGGAAGTAGAAGTGCTCGAAATGCTTGAACTCGAGCCGCGCCGCCGAGAAAAGCTCCTCGGCCGTCTCGATGTGCCAGTCCATGGAGCCGCCCACGTCGAGAAAGAGCAGCACCTTCACCGCGTTGCGGCGCTCAGGGCGCAGGCGCACATCGAGATAGCCCTTGTGGGCGGTCTCGTGGATCGTCTCGTCGAGGTCCAGTTCCTCGGCGGAGCCTGTGCGGGCGAAGCGGCGCAGGCGGCGCAGCGCAATGCGCATGTTGCGCACGCCGAGTTCGACAGTGTCGTCGAAATCCCGGAACTCGCGCTTGTCCCATACCTTCACGGCCCGGAAATTGCGGTTCTTGTCCTGGCCGATGCGGACGCCTTCCGGGTTGTAGCCATAGGCGCCATAGGGCGAGGTGCCGGCGGTGCCGATCCACTTATTGCCGCCCTGGTGGCGGCCCTTCTGCTCCTTGAGGCGCTCCTTCAGGTTTTCCCAGATCTTGTCCCAACCCATCGCCTCGAGCTGGCTCTTCTCCTCGTCGGTCAGATAGCGCTCGGCGAGCTTGCGCAGCCACTCCTCGGGGATCTCGGTTTCGCCTATAGCCCCACCCATCCTCTCGATGCCTTTGAACACATGGGCGAAGACCTGATCGAACCGGTCGAAGTGGCGCTCGTCCTTCACCAGGCAGATGCGGGAGAGATAATAAAATTCCTCGACGCTCTTGTCGGCCAAGTCCTGGTCGAGGGCCTCGAGCAGGGACAGGTATTCCCTTAAAGACACCGGCACCTTGGCCGCGCGAAGCTCTGTGAAGAAGGTGAGAAACATCGCGCCAGTGTCCGGCAACTCTCGGGAAGGTCAAGCGCCAATCCGCTCGATACGGCCCTGAGCGTCACTTCCCGACGGTTCGCCGCGCCCGGAATTCGGCGCGCTCGGGTTTCTTGCGATTGCTCTTCTTGAGAACCTCGCGGAATTCATCGCGCCGTTCGTGGATGGAGGCGATGACGAGACCCATGGGCACGCCGATGTCGGCCAGCACCGCTTCGCTCAATTGGAGGGATGCCTCGATGGTTTCCGGCACCGCATCGTCTACGCCGAGATCGTAGAGCTGGGCGGCGTGCTTGTCGTCGCGGGCGCGGGACACGATGGTGATGTCCTGCCGTTCCTGTCGGGCGGCCGCAACGACGGCCTCGATGGAACTCGGGGTGTCGAGGGTGATCACAAGGGCGCGAGCCTGCTCGATGCCGCAGGCCCGCAGGAACTCTGGGTACGATCCATCGCCGAAATAGACCGGCTTGCCGGCCTTGCGCTGGTCGGCGACGCGGACCGGGTCCATGTCGATAGCAAGATAGGGCACCTTATGCCGCTGAAGCATGTCGCCGACAAGCTGACCGACACGCCCATAGCCCGCCACGATGACGCGCCCGGCCTCTTCCGGCGGCGGAGGGACGGCCGCCGCCGGATCGACGGGGCGCTTCTTCTCGAGCTGGCGGCTCAGGCGCCGCCCGAGCCGCGCGAAGAACGGGATGGCGATC
>JALYFY010000615.1 GCA_030777385.1 Pseudomonadota bacterium
CCGGGCGTGCTGCACAATCCCGTGGTGCGCATGGGGGTGCTCGCGGCCTGCTTCGGCATGGGCACCTATATCGGGCTTACCATCTATCTGCCGGTCTATTTCGAGGCGGTGCGTGGCCTCTCGGCGAGCCTGTCGGGCCTGGCGCTCATTCCGCTCATGGCTGGAACGGTGGTGGGCGCAACCCTGTCCGGCCGCACCATGGCGAAGGTGAAGCACTACAAGCGGCTTCCCATCGCGGGCCTTCTGGTGGCCATGGCGGCCACGGGCGTGCTCGTGGTCTACGGCCAAGCCTTGTCCATCACCGCCGTCGAGGTCGTCCTGGCCGTCATCAGCGTCGGCCTGGGCACGCTCCTGCCCGTCACCATGGTCACCACCCAGAACGCGGTGGCCTCCCACGAGATGGGAACCGCGACGGGCACGGCCAACTTCTTCCGCTCGCTCGGCGGCGCCTTCATCGTGGCGATCTTCGGAGCCATCGTGCTCAGCGGATCGGGCCTGAGCGGGGCTGCAAGCTTCGAAGCCCTGGGGGCTGCGGCTGCTGCGAGCGGCATCAACCTCGGGGATGTCTTCAGCTACGTGTTCCTCGCGGCGCTGATCGGCTTCGGACTGGCGCTCGCCTTCCTGCTGGCCCTCGAGGAGCGGCCCCTGCGCGGCACCACCATGAAGGCTGCCGAAGCGGCGGTGGCCGACTGATCAGCCCCGGTTCCGGGAGCGCATGAAAAGCAGCACAATGGCGAAGATGATGATCAGCCCTGAGATCATCATGCCGAAGATGCCGAAGGCCCCTTCCGTCCGCTCCGTGCCGGGCGGAACTGCCTGCGTTCCGGTCGCGCCCTCGCCCGGGCTCATCGGCTGGCCCGTGCCCTGCACCCGAAGGACGGGAGGCTCATGGGCGATTCGAAGGGCAGGGGCGGGAATCGGCATCTTTCATCCTGAGCGTCTGTCGGGGATTAATGATCCGTCCCGTCTCAGGTTTCCTCAAATCCTGCGGCGTCATGCCTGGGGATAGCCCATCTCGCCTGTGGAGAGAGTCAACTCGCCCGGCACTTTCGCAGGCTTTGCCGTGTTAGGACCAAGCCGGAATGACCGGAACCGCACGAGGGAGGCTGATGAAGGCTGGCATCGATATGGGAGTGGCATCCTCCGCGCCTGGAGGACAATCGGCTCTGCTCGATCTGGAAGAGCTTCTGGCGACGCGTCTGCTCGTCCAGGGCAATTCCGGCTCCGGCAAGTCGCATCTCCTGCGTCGGCTCCTGGAGCAGAGCGCCTCCCTGGTGCAGCAGGCCATCATCGACCCCGAGGGCGACTTCGTCACGCTGGCCGATAAGTTCGGCCATGTGGTGGTGGATGCCTCCCGCTCCGAGGGCGATCTTCAGCGCATCGCCGCCCGCGTGCGCCAGCACCGGGTCTCCGTGGTGCTGAGCCTGGAGGGCCTCGACGCCGAGGCGCAGATGCGGTGTGCTGCGGCCTTCCTAGGCGGCCTCTTCGATGCGGAGCGCGACTACTGGTACCCCATGCTGGTGGTGGTGGACGAGGCGCAGCTCTTTGCGCCCGCCGCTGCAGGCGACGTGTCGGACGAGGCGAGAAAAGTCTCGCTCGGCGCCATGACCAATCTCATGTGCCGCGGCCGCAAGCGCGGGCTTGCGGGCATCATCGCCACGCAGCGCCTCGCCAAGCTCGCCAAGAACGTGGCGGCGGAAGCCTCCAACTTCCTCATGGGCCGCACCTTCCTCGATATCGACATGGCGCGCGCCGCCGACTTGCTTGGGATGGAGCGCCGCCAGGCCGAGATGTTCCGGGATCTCGAGCGCGGCCACTTCGTGGCTCTCGGCCCGGCATTGTCGCGCCGTCCGCTCCCCATCCGTATCGGCGAGGTGGAAACCTCCACCCGCAGCGGCTCCTTCAAGCTGATGCCGCTGCCCGAGCAGCCCAAGGAAGAAGCCCGCGACCTCATCTTCAAGGCAGGCGAGGACGAGGTGGCGGCCCGCCCGGTCATGCCCCGCCGTGCGCCCCCACCGCCGCCTACTCCCTCCACCAACGACCTGCTGGCCCAGCTCGCCCGCACCCGCCCTGCCGCCGCGCCGGAGCCTCAAGTCGAGGAGACCGAACAGTCCAAGGCCGAGCGCGAGGCCGCGCTCGACGCGATCCTGCGCGAGATCCTCGACGACCGGGAGGCTGCCTTCCGGTCCGTGGCCGTTCTGTATCAGGA
>JALYFY010000616.1 GCA_030777385.1 Pseudomonadota bacterium
CCCACAGTCCGTCTGTTGGAAGAGAAGATGGCTGCCCTGGAATGCGGCGAGGACGCGATAGGGTTCGCCAGCGGTATGGCGGCCATCTCGTCCGCCGTCCTCGCGTTCGTCCAGCCCGGCGACCGGATCGTGTGCGTGGAGCACGTCTATCCTGACGCGTATCGTCTGTTTCAGACATATCTCAAGCGCATGAACGTGACCGTCGACTATGTTGACGGCCGCGACCTCGATGCAGTGCGGCGTGCAGTGCCTGGCGCGCGGCTCTTCTACATGGAGAGCCCGACGAGCTGGCTCATGCATGTCCACGATGTGGCGGCGCTCGCGCAGATCGCCCGCGACAACGATGTGCTTTCCATTATCGACAACAGCTGGGCGAGCCCGATCTTCCAGCAGCCGCTGACACTTGGAGTTGACTTGGTGGTCCATTCCGCATCGAAGTACATCGGTGGCCACAGCGACGTGGTTGCCGGAGTGGTTGTGGGCTCAAGCCAGCTCATCGGCGAGATTCGCTCCCGCATCTATCCCTATCTCGGTGGCAAGCTGTCTCCGTTCGACGCGTGGCTTCTGCTCCGCGGCCTGAGGACTTTGCCAATTCGCATGAAAGCGCACGAGGCCTCCGCGCTCCACGTGGCGCGCCAGCTCGCCGAGCGCCCGGATGTGGTGACGGTCCATCATCCCGGCCTCGGCAACACGTTGCCGGACGGGCTGCAAGGCACATCAGGCCTATTCTCATTCGAGTTCGACGACAGCGTGGACATCGCGAGGTTTGCGGATGCGCTTCGGCTCTTCAAGCTCGGCGTCAGCTGGGGCGGGCACGAGAGCCTCGTAGTACCCGCTCAGGTGGTGCGTGTTCAGGCGGCGGGCCCCAATTCGGCTATCGATTTCGGCGTCTCCGAGCGGATCGTGCGCCTTCATGTGGGGCTGGAAGGTCAGGATGTGCTCGTTGCCGATCTCGCCCAAGCCATAAGGGAGGCAAAGATGAGCTAGACAAACCTTCATCAGGAACGGTCGAAAACGTTTGAGATAAAACAAAGACAGAGGGAAGACCATGATCCAGTGCCTACTGCTCGCTACTGCGCTCGCCACCGCTTTCGCCGGCAGCGCATTTGCCCAAACCACATTGAAGCTCACCGAGGTCATCACCAGCCCGGAGCGCACGGAAACCCTCAGAAGCATTGTGAAGAGCTTCGAGGAGGCCAATCCCAGCGTGAAGGTAGAGATCACGTCTCTGCCGTGGGGCCAAGCCTTTGAAAAATTTGCGACCATGGTGTCCGCCGGAGACACGCCCGACGTTGTCGAGATGCCGGACCGGTGGCTTTCTCTCTATGCCAACAACGGCGCCCTGGAGAGCCTTGAGCCTTACCTCAAGGCGTGGCCGAATACCGCCGGGCTCAACGACAGAGCCCTGGAGGTGGGCCGCTCCGTCAAGAACACGGCCTACACCATACCCTACGGCTTCTACCTGCGGGCGATGTTCTACAATAAGAAGCTCTTCGAGCAGGCTGGCGTGAAGGAGCCTCCGAAGACACTGGCGGAATTCGAAGAGGTCTCGAAGAAGGTTTCGGCTATCCCGGGCAAGTACGGGTACTGCCTGCGCGGCGGTCCGGGCGGCCTGAACGGCTGGGTGATGTTCGGCGCCACGATGGCCGGGGACAACACCTTCTTCAAGCAGGACGGAACCTCCACCTTCGCCGATGAGGGCTGGGTGAAGGGGCTCGCCTATCTCACCGATCTCTACAGGAAGGGCTATGCGCCGAAGGACAGCGTCAACTGGGGCTTCAACGAGATCGTCGCCGGCTTCTATTCCAGCACCTGCGCCATGCTCGATCAGGATCCCGATGCGCTGATCGCCATCGCCGAGCGTATGAAGCCGGAGGAATACGGGGTTGCGCCTTTCCCGAAGGGACCGGCGGGAAAGGCCTTCCCAACGCTCGGCTACGCCGGCTGGTCGATGTTCGCGAACAGCAAGAACAAGGAGCTGTCCTGGAAGCTGCTCGCCGCGCTCGCCGGCCCAGAAGGCAACATCGCCTGGAACAAGAAGACGGGAGCCTTGCCGATCTACAAGTCAGCCGAGAGCGATCCGTTCTATTCCGGCCCGCAGTTCAAGGGATGGTTTGAGGAACTCGCCGACAAGAATGTCGTGCCGACGATCATGCCGACGTATCTGCAGGAGTTCGCCTTCTTTGCTGACTCGCTTGCCGTGAAGACCAGTCAGCAGGCTCTTCTAGGACAGCTCGCTCCAAAGGACCTGGCCACGCAATGGGCGGACTACATGACCAAGGCGCAGAAGAAGCACCTCGCTTCAAGCAAGTAAGATCGAAAGCGGCGCGGCTGCCTAGGCCGCGCCGTTCTATTCGGCTCGGACCCCGAGAGGCGCCACATGTCCACAATGCCCTTGTACGAGGACGCTGCAGACCGGCATCGTGCTCCCCTGCGCAGGTTCAGGGCGGGCCTTGAGCCCTATCTCTATATCGCTCCCTCGGTACTCCTGATCGCGACCATCATGCTCGTGCCGCTGATAATCGGCTTGTCCTATGCCTTCAGGGACATGCAGCTGATCAACCCGTTCAGCGGCGGCTTCGTCGGGCTGGAGCATTTCCGCAATCTATGGGTGGATGCGGCCTTCTGGCTGGCGATGAAGAACACGCTTGTGTGGACCCTGGCTTCGGTTGCACTGCAGTTCGCGCTTGGCCTTGTCCTCGCGCTTCTGCTCAACAATCCCTTTCCGGGACGGGGCATCGTGCAGGCGCTGGTCTTTCTGCCCTGGGCTGTCCCGACCTTCTTGTCGGGCCTCAACTGGGCTTGGCTGTTTAATCCAGTTGTGGGCCCTCTGCCGCACTGGATGGCGGTACTTGGCATCCTGCCCGCTCCGGAAAACATCCTTTCAGATCCGAATGTCGCCATCTGGGGTCCGATCATCGCCAATGTCTGGTGGGGAATCCCATTCTTCGCCATCACGCTTCTGGCGGCTCTTCAGTCGATCCCGCAGGATATCTATGAGGCCGCCGCCATCGACGGCGCAGGCTCCTGGCGGCGCTTTATCGACATAACCCTCCCGTTCTTGGCGCCGACCATCGCGATCACGGTTATGTTGCGAACGGTATGGATCGCCAATTTCGCGGATCTTATCATCGTGATGACGAATGGGGGACCAGCCGATCAGACCCAGATCGTCTCGAGCTACATCTTCACCCAGGCCTTCCGGCGGCTCGACTTCGGCTATGCATCGGCGATCGCGATGGTGCTCCTCCTCCTGCTGCTGGCTTATTCCTTCGCTATCATTCTAATGCGTCAGACCCTGCTGAGGCGATGAGGAGAACTCGATGACATCTTCCGCCCGCAGCACGCCGTACTGGTTCCTTCACTATGGGCTGCTTGCCATCTACGTGGCCTTCGCGCTGTTCCCCCTCTATTGGCTGCTGAAGGTCTCGATCACGCCCAACGATCTCCTCTACAGCGAG
>JALYFY010000617.1 GCA_030777385.1 Pseudomonadota bacterium
GACCGGGCGTGATCCCCGAGACGATCTCGAAGGCGCCGCCGCGGCGGCGGCCGGTTTTCACGAAAACCTGCTTGGCGACCTGAACCTGCTGGCCCGCCTTCTCTTCCTGCTCGATCGTGTAGACGTAATCCCCGTAGAGGCTGGTGGTCACCGCCGTCTGCGGCACGGTGACGACGTTAGGCTGCTCCGGCAGGATCGCCTCCACGTGCAGGAACTGGCCCGGCAGGATCGCGCCGTCCTTGTTCTCTTCGATCAAGGCCTGAACCGACACGAGCCGGGTCTTGGGATCGACGCGGGGGTCCTTGCCGGTGATGCGGCCCTTGAACGGCAGGTCCCCTACCGTCACGCCCACGCGCACCTCCTGGCCGAGCCTGATCTCGCCGGCCATCTGCTCGGGAACCGTGAAGTCGACCTCCATGGACTGGAGATCCTGGAAGCTCGCCACCGTGGTGCCGGGCTGAACATATTGCCCGATATCGATCCGCGAGATGCCGATCACGCCGCCGAAGGGCGCCTTCAGGGCCTTCTGGTCGATCACCGCCTTCGTGCGGGCTTCCTGAGCGCGGGAGGTCGCCAGCTGCGCCTCGTTCTGCTCGAAGGTGGCCTCCGCGGCGATCCCGCGCGCCGCCAGGGTTCGGGAACGGGCAAAGCTCGCCTCGGCCAGCTTCACCTGCGCCTGCACATTGGCCAGATCCGCGCGATCGACCGCGTCGTCGAGCTGAACCAGCACCTTCCCGGCGGTGATGCGCTCGTTCGGCTTGAAGTTGATCTCCTTGACCACGCCACCCACCTGCACGGCGAGCTCCACGCCGTTGGCGGCCTTGGCGGTCCCCAGCGCGCTGATGCTGGGCGACCAGGTCCTGGCCTCGACCTTGGCAGCCGTCACCGTCTGCGCCGGCGGCTGCATGTTGGCGAAGAACTGGGTGATCATCTTGTCCCGGAAGAAGTTGAACCAGATCAAGCCGCCGCACAGGCCGACAGCAAGAATGAACACAAGAGCAACTACGAGGCGCCGTTTCATAGGCCAATTTCCAGGATTTCGAGGCCCTTGGCGGGCCATGTACGACTATGGTGGTGCGGCAATAGCGCAACTTTACCTTGACGCCAATGCCGTGGGACAATTTATATACCGGCTGGACGGTTTAGTTGCAAGTGCGCCAGCGCACAAACAAGAGCGTTAAATGTTGTTTCCTTGTGCCAGGGGCCGTAAGAGCTCCCGTGAAAAAATTCTCGACGCGGCCGCAGAGCTGGTCGCCGAGATCGGCGCCGGGCGTCTGACCCTGGAAGCTGTCGCCGACAAGGCGGGACTCAGCAAAGGCGGCCTCCTTTATAACTTTCCCACCAAGGAAGCGCTGCTGCAGGCCATGATCCAGCGCCTGATCGATCAAGTGTCGTCAGAGAAGGAGGCGCTTCGAGGGCAGGCCGAGCCCGGTCCCAACCTGGAAGCGCGGTTATGCACAGCAGCCATTCTGAAGCTGTGCGGCGGCCAGATGAAGGAAACGGCCAGCGGCATGCTGGCGGCAACGGCCGAAAACCCCAAGCTTCTCGATCCGCTCCGCCAGGTCATCGGGGAGACCTTGAAGACCCTGAAGGAGACCTCGGAGGATGTGGACGCGGCCCTGCTGGGCTGGCTCGCGGTCGAAGGCCTGAGCAGCTACGAGATGCACGGCTTGAGCCCCTTCTCCGACGAGGATCGCGAGCGGATCCTGCAGGCGGTCAACAGGCTGCTCGCCAAGGGCATCGCCCGGTAGAGCATCGTTAGGCGCGGACCCAGAGGGCCCCGTAGCAAAAACCCGATCCACCTTACAAAGCCTCGGGCTCCAGACATGCTCCCCGTGTCAGCCGCAGGCCAAGCGTTAGGGAGAGAAGGGGATCCACTCACACCCTCAGCGCTGTGGATTTCCTTCCCCTGCGATGGCTTGCGCCATCTCCGGCCGGGAATGACACCCTTCTCATAGCAACCCGTGTCATCCCCGGCGGTCCGTAGGACCGGGAAGGGGATCCATTCACACCCTCCGCGCCATGGATCTCCCCCTCACGTCGTTTGGCCTGAGGAGGCACAGGTAGCCGAGCTGCTGCCATTGACGACCTCTGCGCCACCTGTTAGAAAATTCTGACACATGAAATAATCTTCTGGCGAGGGTGGCTTGAAAGGTCATGGAGACGGGTTGCTGGAAGTGCTGGCCGCCTTGGCCAATCCGCATCGGCTGCGGATCATCGAGGCTCTTCAGGCCAACGGCCGAACCTATGTGAGCCAGCTCGCCCGCGAGATCGGCATCAGCCGCCCCCTTCTCCACCTTCATCTGCGAAAGCTCGAGGATGCCGGGCTCGTCACGAGCCAGCTTGAGCTCTCCGGCGACGGAAAGGCGCTCAACTTTTTCCAGGTCGAGCCCTTCGAGATCGCGCTCACGCCCTCGGCCATCGCGGATGCGGCGCGTTCGTTGAGCCCGGCCTCCACAACATCGGAACCCTGAAAGGACCTGCCATGGCCGACCGCGCCTCCACGTTTCTGCTCGTCACGATCCTCGTGCTCGTGGTCATCCTGCTCATCTTCGCCATGAAGTATTTTGTCGGCGCCCGCACGGCCCGGCTGAAGATTGCAGGCGAAGACGCCTACCGCGATCTCGCGGCCCGCGCAGTGAAGTCCCAGGAGGAAGGTGCCGCCGCGCTCTCCGGCCTGAAGGGCAGCGTTTCGGAGATCGAAGCCCGTCTCGCGCGGGTCGAAAAGGTTCTCAAGGAGGTCGAGTGATGATCTCGGCCCTTCAGCGGGAGGAACTGTCCCAGCTGCGCAGGATGCGCGCCGTATCGCTCCTGGAGGGAACGACCCTCCTGCTGCTGCTATGCGTTGCCGTACCCTTGAAGCACCTCGCCGGCCTTCCGGTTGCGACCGCCATCATGGGGCCGATCCACGGCATCGCCTTCATTCTCTACATCTGGATGCTCGTTCAGACCCTCTCGATGGGCGGATGGACCGGAACGGCCGCGGCCCGGATGGTTCTTGCGGCCTTCATCCCCTTCGGCGCCTTCGTGAACGAGCGCGCGCTGGCACGCCGGCAAGCGTCGCTCGCGAACCCTGTCTGAAGGCGTAAGGGATGGACTATCTCTGGCTGAAGGCCTTGCACATCGTCGCCGTGGTCACCTGGATCGGCGGCCTGCTGG
>JALYFY010000618.1 GCA_030777385.1 Pseudomonadota bacterium
CGGGTTCTGGTGGAAGGTCTGGGCCGCCACGCGCACGGCCTTCTGCTCGCGGGGGGTATAGGCGCGCAAGGCATGCTGGACCCGGTTGCCGAGCTGCGCCAGCACGCCCTCCGGAATATCGACAGGATTCTGCGTGATGAAATAGACGCCGACACCCTTTGAGCGAATGAGGCGCACCACGCGCTCCACCGTCTCGACAAGGGCCTTGGGCGCATCGCTGAAGAGCAGATGCGCCTCGTCGAAAAAGAAGACGAGCTTGGGCTGGTCCACATCGCCCACCTCCGGCAGCTCCTCGAACAGCTCAGACATGAGCCACAGGAGGAAGGTGGCATAGAGGCGCGGATTGCCCATCAGCTTGTCCGCCGCCAGGATGTTGACGATGCCGCGCCCATCCCGGTCCGTTCGCATGAGGTCCTTGATGTCCAGCGCCGGCTCGCCGAGGAACTCGTCGCCCTGCTGGTTTTCCAGCACGAGAAGCTGACGCTGGATCGTGCCGATGGTGGCCTTCGACACATTGCCGTAAGCGGTGGTCAGCTCGCTCGCATTGTCGGCGATCAGCTGCAGCAGGGCGCGCAGGTCCTTCAGGTCGAGGAGCAGGAGCCCCTGCTCGTCCGCGATGCGGAAGGCGATGTTGAGCACGCCCTCCTGGGTGTCGTTGAGATCGAGCAGGCGCGAGAGCAGCAGGGGACCCATCTCGGAGATGGTGGCCCGCACCCGATGCCCCTGCTCCCCGAACAGATCCCAGAACACCACCGGAAACTTGTCGGGCACGTACTCGATGCCGATGTCCTTGGCCCGCTTGACGAGAGGTTCCTTGCCGTTGCCGGGTGCGGCCATGCCGGACAGATCGCCCTTGATGTCGGCGGCGAAGACAGGAACGCCCGCATTGGAGAATCCTTCCGCCAGCACCTGGAGCGAGACGGTCTTGCCGGTGCCCGTCGCGCCCGTGATCAGGCCGTGGCGGTTGGCGAGCCTCAGATCGAGATGTTCCGGCTTGCTGCTCTTGCCGATGAAGATCTTCCCGTCCGCGAGCATCGTGTCTCTCCAAGTTGCCTCTCAAGGATCTTAGACGCCTCGTGGCGAGTTTCCACTCTCGAGCTTCTTGATTTAATCGTTCAGCACTGAACTATTCGGCACAATCACAGCCTTTCAGGAGAATCACATGGAAGAACTCATCACCCGCGTGACGCAGAAGACCGGCCTCGATCAGGCTACCGCCCGCAAGGCCATCGGGCTCATCCTCGGCTACCTTCAGAAGGAAGGGCCGCAGAACGAGGTCAACCAGCTCATCGAGGCGATGCCCGGCGCCATGGATGCCATCGAGCAGGCCAAGACCGGCGCCAGCGGCGGCATGATGGGCATGATGGGCTCCATGGGCGGCGGCGTCATGGCCCTGGGCGGCCAGCTCATGGGCGCAGGCGTCTCCATGGGCCAGATGCAGCCACTGGGCAAAGAACTCTTCGCCTATGGCCGCGAGAAGGCCGGCGAGGACGTGATGGGCCCCATCGTCGGCTCGATTCCCGGCTTGTCGCAGTTCGTCTGACCATAACGCATACCATCATCCCGGATCGGCTTTGCCGTCCGGGATGACAACGACGTTCTCCTCGCCCTTTGGGGCATTCCCTCCGCCCGTCCGTCCGGGTATCGTCCCGCACATTCATGATGCCTTCTCCCGACGGGATCCCCATGGACGATCTGACCTTAGCCTCCGACTTCCCATCCGCCACCCATGAGCAATGGCGCAAGTTGGTTGAGGGCGTGCTCAAGGGCGCGGATTTCCAGAAGAAGCTCGTCTCCCGCAGCCATGACGGTATTGCGGTTCAGCCGCTCTATCCGAAGGCGGAAGGAGCCTCGCCAGTCGCCCGCGAGCAGGCCGGCCGCTGGCGGGTCTCGCAGCGGGTCGACCATCCCGATCCGGCAAAAGCCAATGAACTCGCCCTCCTCGACCTTGAGGGCGGCGCGGATGCGCTCACCGTGGTGACCCGCAAGGCACCGGCCGCGCAGGGCTTCGGCGTGCGGATCGACTCCCTCGACGATCTCGACCGCGCCTTGTCCGGCGTCATGCTCGATCTCATCCACCTGCGCCTCGATGCGGGCGGCCATGGCCGGCAGATGGCTGCTCTGATGCTTGCCCTGTGCGAGCGGCGCGGCCACAGGCTCTCGGATCTCTCCCTCGATCTCGGCCTCGATCCTATCGGCGCCATGGCGGCCATGGGCCGGATGTCCGCCTCCTGGGATGCAGTGGCGCACCGCATGGGGGATACCCTCGGCACCCTGAAGGACCGCAGCTTCACGGGCCGGGCCTTTCTGGCGGACGGACGCGTCTATCACGAAGCTGGCGCCAGCGAGGCGCAGGAGCTCGCAGCCGTTCTCGCAACGGGCCTCGGCTATCAGCGCGCGCTTGAGTCCGAAGGACACTCCCTCGATGCGGCGCGCCAAGTGCTCGCCTTCCTGCTTGTTGCCGATGCGGACGAGTTCTTCACCGTCGCAAAGCTGCGGGCGCTGCGCCGCCTTTGGGCCCGGGTTGAGCAGGCCTGCGGCTTGGAGCCGAGGCCGATCCGCCTGCATGCGGAGACGGCTTGGCGCATGACCACCCGGCGCGACCCGTGGGTGAACATGCTGCGCACCACGGTTGCGGCCTTCTCGGCCGGGATCGGCGGGGCCGATTCCATCACGGTCCTGCCCTTCACGGCGGCCTTAGGGCTCCCCGATTCCTTCGCGCGGCGCATGGCCCGCAACACGCAACTGGTCCTGCTCGACGAGGCCAATCTCTGGCGCGTGGCCGACCCGGCCGCAGGCGCGGGCGGCTTCGAGGCCTTGACCGATGCATTGTGCGAGAAAGCCTGGGGGTTGTTTCAGGAGATCGAGCGCGAGGGCGGCATTCTGGAAAGCCTCAAGGGCGATGCACTCCAGGGCCGTATCGCGGCGGTCCGCGCGCAGCGGGAGAAGGCTGCTGCAACCCGCAAGGAGCCGATCACCGGCACCAGCGAGTTCCCGAACATCCGCGAGGCGGATGTGACGGTTCTCCTCCCCCTCCCCTTGTGGGGAGGAGGTGTGAGCGCTGAACTGGACCAGCGTGGCGCCGAAGCCCCCACCTCCAACTCCTCCCCAGCGCAAGAGAAAGCTCATCTCACGCAAGCCCGAGATGAGCGGGGAGGCGAGCAGGGCAGCGCCCTTGCGGCGGAAACCTCGTTTCCCGCCCTCGTTCAAATGGGGGGAGACGGTGCAAGCCTGTCCCAACTGGCCGGCACCGCCACGGGAGCCTCGCCCGTGGCCGTCGCCCCCCTGCCCTCCACCCGCACCGCCGAGCCGTTCGAGCGCCTGCGCGACATTTCGGACGAGCATCTCGCCCGCACAGGATCCCGGCCGAAGGTTTTTCTGGCGAACCTTGGGTCCGCCGCGGCTTTCACGGCTCGCGCAACCTTTGCGAAGAACTTCTTCGAGGCCGGTGGCATAGAGGCCGTCATGAGCGAGGAGCTGACGGACCAGGAAAGCATTGCGGAGGCCTATCTTCGCAGCAACGCCAAGCTCTCGTGCATCTGCTCCACCGATGAAATATACAAGGAGCATGCCCCTGGGGCCGCAAGAGCCCTGCGCGAGGCGGGCTCGAAGCTCGTTGTTCTGGCCGGGCGCCCGGGAGACGACGAGCAAGAGCTTGTCCGGGCTGGCATCGCCACATTCGTCTTTGCCGGATGCGATGCCCTCAAGGTGCTGAGCGAAGCTCTTAACGAGAGCTGCGCCTGATCTCGACGAACACCCTTGCTGCCTTCCATCGCGACAGAAGGGCTCACGCAGGAACTGCCCCCTGAAACCTCACGTTATTCCAGCCAACCCGTAGAGGTCATGGAGTTATCGATGCGGTTCTTAACTTCGCTCGGGGCGACGATGATGACGGCGGTCATTCTCTCTCCCCAGGCCCAAGCGCAAGCCAACAGATTCGACGGCAACTGGAGCGTGGAAGTGGTTACCGAGCAGGGCGCCTGCGACCGGGCCTATCGCTATCCGGTGATCGTCCAAAACGGACAGGCTCGCTATGGCGGGCCTGAGAGCTTCAACGTCAACGGCCAGGTCCGGCCGAACGGCGCCGTCTCAGCCAGCATCTCGCGCGGACAGGACCGGGCGAACGTGACCGGGCAGCTGTCGGGCAATGCCGGCCGCGGCACCTGGACGACCTCGGGCGGCCGGGTCTGCTCCGGCTACTGGAACGCCGAGAAGCGGGGATAGCAGCCTGCACCGTCACTCCCTCGCTGAAGCGCAGCGGAGGGAATCCATACCGCTGCGCCTGATCGTGGATCCCCTTCCCTCGCCTGCGGCTCGCCGGGGATGACAGGGAGCGCGAACCTCAGTGTCATTCCCAGCCGGAGCGTCAGCGGAGGGGAAGGGAATCCACTTGCACTCTCAGCGCTATGGATCCCCTTCCCTCGCTCCGCTCGCCGGGGATGACAAGGAGGCAGCCAGGATCCCTCCGACCATGCTCCCATAGCATCCCGTTGCCGGATGCCCTAGAATGAGGCTCATTCGATCCTTTTCATTCGGCAAGGGCATCCGCTTCAAAGGCCATGACCAGCATCCCGGATTTTTCGAGCGTTCCTTTCGCTGACGCTGCCCTTCGGGCCTCCTCGGGCGAGGCGGCTTCCGAGCCCTGGCTGACGCCGGAGGGCATCGCCGTCAAAGGAACATACGGGCCTGCCGATCGCGCCGGTCTCGACTTTCTCGATACCTATCCGGGCATCGCGCCTTACCTCCGCGGCCCCTACCCGACCATGTACGTGAACCAGCCCTGGACCGTGCGCCAATACGCGGGCTTCTCCACGGCGGAAGATTCCAACGCCTTCTACCGCCGCAACCTGGCGGCAGGCCAGAAGGGCCTTTCCGTCGCCTTCGATCTCGCCACTCATCGCGGCTACGATTCCGATCACCCCCGCGTGTCGGGCGATGTGGGCATGGCGGGCGTTGCCATCGATTCCATATACGACATGCGCACCCTGTTTGCCGGCATCCCGCTCGACCAGATGAGCGTGTCGATGACCATGAACGGAGCGGTGCTGCCGATCCTGGCGCTCTACATCGTGGCAGCTGAAGAAC
>JALYFY010000619.1 GCA_030777385.1 Pseudomonadota bacterium
CTGCTGGTAAGCCTGGTGCGCCGCTAGGAGTATTGGCCGTTCCTGCTGACGCTGGGGCTGTTCGCCCTGTGCCTGCTCGGCCTGGGCGTGAGCATGTTTCCCCACGTCGTGCCGAACGCCGTCACCATCCACGAGGCTGCGGCGCCTGAGGCTAGCCTATAGTTCATGCTGGTTGGCGCGAGCGTGCTGATCCCGATCATCCTCGCCTACACCGGGTATTCGTACTGGGTGTTCCGCGGCAAGACTGGTCATGAGGGATATCACTGATGACCAACGCACTCGAACAGGGCTCCGCCCTCAGGCAATGGCTGTGGTTCGTTGGCCTGTGGGCCGCGGGCGTCGGCACGACGGGGGCGGTCAGCCTCGTCATCCGGTTCTGGCTGAGGTAGTAGCAGCCACCTCACAATTTCGCGCCACATCCCCTGGCGATTGCTGACCAAAGGCTCGTCCGTCCTTCGCAGACGGAGAGCCGCGTCTTAGGGATGCAGGCGCGCCCCCTTCGTAGCCTTGTCGATCTCCTTCTTCGGACCATGGAGCGCAAGGCCGACAAGATCCGGCATGTCAGCCGGCTCGGCACGGAAGACCGCACGGTTGGCGGCATCATGCCCGGTCTCAAACATGGCGCGGACATAGGCGCTGCGCGTGAGATTGCGCTGGAGCGACTGCTGCCAAGCCCGCTGCAGAACCTCAGTCGACGCTGCAAAGATCAGGATCGGTTGGCCGAGCAGGCGCCCATGAAAGCGCCCCGCAGCGTCCTCGTAGGGCTGGCCCATGGCCTCGGGAACCGCGCCTGCAATGCCGGTTGCGAGAAAGGCCGTGACATTCAGCTTCTGCCACACGGCCAGACCCTCATGAACGAGGACCGCTACCTTTGTGTCGAACATTGATTGAATTCTCCCTGTGGATGCTATCGGGAGAGTTATCCAGCGAGGCCGTCCATGTCTGGAACGTTCGTGCGCCCGAGACGGTAGGCCGCCGGGGTGAGGCCGTAGGCGCGACGAAACCAGCGGCCGAGATGGCTCTGATCGGCAAATCCGCTGGCCATGGCCGCCTCCGCCGGCGGGACTGCTGACCGCAGCATTGCACGGGCCTTGATCAGCCTGATTTCAACAAGGCAGGCATGTGGCGAGGTGCCGAAGCGCCGGCGGAAGACGCGGGAAAGCTGATACCGGTCCCTTGCCCCGGTTGCACGGGCGAGGTCATCAAGGCTGAACGGCTCGTCGTAATGGGCTTGGATGTAGTCCATCGCTCGCTCTGCCACCGACGAACCGACGTCGGACGTCGGCCTTTCTTCCTTTCCAAGGTGATGGCGCAGCAGTTCCACCACCCGATCCTGAGACGCGTCAATGGCGAGCCGTGGGGCGCCGGAGATGATGGCACGGCAAGCCGCCGCAATGGCATCGCCGAGCCGCCGGTCGTCGGCCAATGTCTTCCTGAACCCGATGTCGGCATCCCGGCCGCCCATCTCCTCGCGGAGCCAGGCTTGCGGCAGATAGAGCATGCTGTAGCGGAAGCCCTCTTCGTGCACGGCTTGGCCGTCGTGCCGCTCGCCCGGCTCGATCAGGATCACACGTCCAGCAGTGCTCTGGCGGCGCTGCCCGCGGCAGTAAAAATCCTGGACGCCAGCATGGGTCACGCCGACCAGCCACTCGTCGTGATGGTGCATGTCATAGGCGTGGCCATGGAACTGCGCCGCCACGGCCTCGATCCCGCTGTGCCAGTCGCGCACAAGATGCACGAAATCATGACGAACAAGATCCCAGGTCTGCCGCTGGCCCTGAGAACCCTGAGTTTGCAGGAAGCAAGTGCCGTTGTCGTCCAATGGAAATCCGCCAGTCTCTTCAGTTTGCGACGCTGATCATAATCTCTGCGGAAGGCGGTCGCCATCGAGGCTCTAGGATGGGAGACACATACCCATTTTGCAGTAAACTGGGCATCTTCATTCCTATTGACCTCAATCTTGCATTCGCTCACTATGACATAACTAAAGCTAATAATACATAATTATAGAGCAAGAGGGTGACCATGAGGATCAAAGAAGCATTGTTGTCCGGCCTTGCGATAATCGCATCAGGCCCGGTTCTGGCTCAGACAGGTGGCGGCGTCATCAACGTGGCGACGATCGGCGAGCCGCCGACACTCGACCCCATGGTCTCCACAGCGGACCTGGTCGGAATCGTGACCCAGCACTTCTTCGAGACGCTGTTCACCTTCGACAAGGACTGGAAGGTTACGCCTCTTCTGGCGGCATCGCTTCCGGAGGTCACAGAGGCCGGCAAGGTTTATACGATCAAGCTGCGCCAAGGGATCAAATTCCATGACGGCTCGGACATGACGTCCGAGGACGTCGTTGCCTCGCTCAAGCGCTGGATGGAACAGGGCTCGCGCGGCAAGCAGGTCGCCGGCAATGTCGAAAAGCTTGAGGCCGTCGACCCCTTGACCGTGCGCATCACCCTGAAGACGCCGTACGCCCCTCTCCTGGCGCTCCTGTCCTTCAACAACTCCGCCGCGGTGATCATGCCATCGGAGAAGATGGACGTGCCAATGAAGGAGCCGGTCGGCACGGGCCCCTACAAATTGAAGGAGCGCAAGCCCGACCAGTACATCCAGCTCGTTCGCAACGACTCCTACAATCCTCTCGAAGGCACTGGAAACGGTTATGGCGGAGCGCGCAAACCGATCCTCGACGAGATCCGCTTCGTGCCCGTGCCCGATCCCAACACCCGCGTCGAAGGGGCCATTTCCGGGCAGTTCGACTACGTGGATTCCATTCCGGTCGAATCGTATGATCGCATCAAGAACCTCCAGACATCAAAGCCCGTCATCCTCAAGCCCTTCGGCTGGCCCGTCTTCGTGATGAACACCAAGCAGGGCGTGATGGCCAACACCGACGCCCGGATGGCCGTGCGCCTGTCTCTCAGCATGGAGGACATGCTGGCGGCGGCCTTCGGCAATCCTGAGTTCTACTCGCTCGACGGAGCCATGTATCCCAAGGGCTACGTGTGGAACACGGATGCCGGCGTTGAAGGCCGGTACAACGTCGCCGATCCCGACAAGGCGAAGGCGCTCCTGAAGAAGGCCAATTACAGCGCCGCGCCGCTGCGCATCCTCACCAGCCGCCAATACGAGTTCCACTACAAGATGGCCCAGGTAGCGGCCGAGTACCTGAAGCAGGCCGGCTTCACGGTCGACCTGCAGGTGGTCGACTGGGCGACCCTGACCCAGCGGCGCGGCGACCCGGCCCTGTGGGACATCTACATCACCCACAGCCCGTTCCTGCCGGAACCGGCCCTCATCGGCCAGCTCTCCGAGAGCTCGCCCGGCTGGTGGTCCAGCCCTGCGCGCAAGAAGGTGGTCGACGCCTTCAATACGGAAAGCGATCCGGCCAAGCGCCCGGCCCTCTGGTCCGAGGTCCAGAAGGTCATCTACGACGAAACGCCCAGCATCAAGATCGGCGACTTCAACGCCCTCTCGGCCCAGTCGCCGAAGTTGGAAGGCGTCGTGCCCGCGCCCTGGCCGTACTTCTGGAACGTCTCGTTGAAGAAGTAAGCGCACGGCAAGCTGGGGAGCGCTTCCCTCCGCGCTCCCCAAACATTCACTTGATGCAGATCGACTCATGAGCCGCTACATTTTCCAACGCTTGCTCGGCATGCTGGCCGTGATGTTCGTGGTCGTCACGATCGTGTTCATCATCGTGCGCATCGCGCCCGGCGATCCGGCCGCCGTGATGCTCGGCCCCGACGCGACGGCCCAGGACGTGGCGGCCCTGCGCACCCGTCTCGGCCTCGACCAGCCGCTCATCGTGCAGTACGGCATCTTCTTCGGGCAGCTGCTGCAGGGCGATCTCGGCGAGTCCATCTTTCTCAACCGCCCTGTCCTCTCCGCCCTGGCGGATCGCGCCGAACCGACCTTCTTCTTGACGCTGTTCTCCATCATCATCGCCGGGTTGATCGCTATTCCGGTCGGCATCCTGTCGGCCTACTGGCGCGGCTCGCTGTTCGATCAGGCCGCCACTACGCTGGCCATGCTCGCGGCCTCCGTTCCGAGCTTCTGGCTCGGCCTGCTGCTGATCCAGTTCTTCGCCGTGCGCCTCGGCTTGTTTCCAGTCTCGGGATATGGCGGGCCGGGCGCAGGGCTCGGCACGAGACTTTCTCATCTTGTGCTTCCTGCCTTGTCACTCGGTATCGTGTCGTCGGCACTGATCCTGCGCTTCACACGCGCCAGCATGCTCGACGTTCTCAACGACGACTACGTGCGCACTGCCCGCTCCAAGGGAATGGGCGAGTTCCGAGTTGTCATGAAGCACGCCTTCAAGAATGCGCTGATCCCAGTCCTGACGGTGATCGGGCTGACGGCTGCGCTTCTCGTGTCCGGCGCCGTCGTGACGGAGACCGTGTTTGGTCTTCCCGGCGTCGGCAACCTCGTCGTCTCGGCTGTGCTGCGGCGCGATTATCCTGTCATCCAAGGCGCGCTCCTGATTGTTGCTGCGCTCTATGTTCTCATCAACTTCCTGATCGACATGCTCTACCTGCTCGTCGACCCGCGGGTGCGCTACTGATGGCCGCCGTCAGCCCTCCCGCCATCACTGAGGCGAGCTTCGTCTCGCGTCTGGTGACCCGCAAGACCGTCATGGTCGGTCTCCTCATCCTCGTCATCGTCGCCACGTTGGCGATCCTGGCGCCGTTGATTGCGCCCTATTCGCCGAGCCGCCTCTCCGTGGTGAACCGGCTCAAGCCGCCGAGCGGCGTCTACTGGTTCGGCACGGACGAGTTCGGGCGGGATGTGTTCAGCCGCACGATCTATGCCGGCCGGCTGTCGCTGCTCGTGGGTGCCACGGTCGTGGC
>JALYFY010000620.1 GCA_030777385.1 Pseudomonadota bacterium
CCTGATGCCGGGCATCGGCCATATGCCGCAATACGCTGACGGGCCGGCGGTTGTTTCCGCCATCGAGGCCCTGGCCGAACGGATCGTGCCGGCCAGGGTAGAAGTTCCTTAAGCCTGCGCGGCGTGCTCCTGATTGACGAAGGCGATGCGCACCATGTTCGTGGCGCCAGGCGTCCCGAAGGGCATGCCGGCCACGACGATCACCCGGTCGCCGATCCGCGAATAATCCTCGCGCAAGGCGAACTTGCAGGCGCGAAACGCCATGTCGTCGATGTCGCTGGCGTCCTTGGTGCGGATCGGATGCACGCCCCACACCAACGCCAGGCGCCGGGCCGTGTTCTGGCTCGGCGTGAGCGCCAGCACCGTGGAGTTCGGCCGTTCGCGGGCAATGCGGAAGGCGGTGGAGCCCGAGAAGGTCCAGGCTGCCACCGTCTTGATGTTGAGCGTATCGGCAATCTGGTGGGACGCTGCCGCGATGGCGTCCGAGCCGGTGGCTTCCGGCTCCGCGTTCAGGGTGCGCATGATCGACCAGTAGTTCTGGTCCTGCTCCACCTCCTCGGCGATCCGGCTCATGGTGGCCACCGCGTCCACCGGGTACTGGCCCGAGGCGCTCTCGGCCGAGAGCATCACCGCGTCCGCACCGTCATAGACGGCGGTCGCCACGTCGGAGACCTCCGCGCGCGTCGGCACCGGCGAGGTGATCATCGACTCCAGCATCTGGGTTGCCACCACCACGGGCTTGCCGAGGCGGCGGGCGGCGCGGATGATCCGCTTCTGGATGCCGGGCACCTTCTCCAGCGGCATCTCCACACCCAGGTCGCC
Source organism: Pseudomonadota bacterium (assembly GCA_030777385.1). Taxonomy (GTDB): domain Bacteria; phylum Pseudomonadota; class Alphaproteobacteria; order Rhizobiales; family Beijerinckiaceae; genus Microvirga. The sequence continues at coordinate 823 of JALYFY010000620.1, forward strand.
GCGGGCGACCATGACCGCATCCGAGATCTCCATGATCTCGTCGAGGCGGGTGATGGCCTGGGGCTTCTCGAGCTTGGACATGACGAGGGCGCGGCCGCGGGCGACCTTCTTCACTTCGGCCACGTCCTCAGGGCGCTGCACGAAGGAGAGAGCGATCCAGTCCACGCCCGCATCGAGCGCCGCTTCCAGATCCGAGCGGTCCTTCTCTGTCATGGCGGCAACGGGGATCGTGGTGTCGGGCAGGCTCACGCCCTTGCGGTTGGAGATCTTGCCGGCGACCTCCACCGAAGTGGTGGCCGAGCCCTGCTTCACGCTTTTGACGCGAAGGCGCAGCTTGCCGTCGTCGATCAGAACCGTGTGGCCCGGCTCGAGCGAAGAGAGAATTTCCGGATGGGGCAGGTGAACGCGGTCGATGGTGCCGGGGGTCTTGTCGGCATCGAGCGTGAAGGACTGCCCCTGCACCAGCATGGCGCTGTCGCCCTCAAAAGCGCCCACGCGCAGCTTGGGGCCTTGAAGATCGGCCAGAATGGCGATGGGACGCTTGAACTTGGCTTCGACGGAGCGGATCATCTCGACCCGCTCCTTCAGGCGCTCGCGGGGCAGGTGGCTCATGTTGAGGCGGAAGACGTCGACGCCGGCCTCGAACAGCTTGGCGATCATCTCCGGGTTCTCGGAAGCCGGACCCAGTGTGGCAAGGATCTTCGTGCGCCGTGCGCGTCTCATCGTTAAGGCCCCCCTGGGCGGTTCGTTTCTGTGAGCTGAATGGTCCAGCTCTTCTGTTCACCGGTGTCGACTTCGAAGAAGCCGCTGCGATCAAAGCCCCTGGCGAGGCAATCTTCCGTTCCGCGAATCGTGAATTCGCGCTCCCGGGTGCACATGAAGGAGCGTCCGCTCCATTCACCGCCCCGGTCGTAGTCGATGGCATAGATATAATAAAAGCGGCCGCCGAGCTGACCCTTGAGCAGGGTCTCGCAGCCGCGGGCGGTGAGATTCCACCAGCCTTCCGTGACCCACCCCTGCGCATCCCGGTAGCCCAGCGCGATGCCGACCCGGCTCGACGTCATGTTGCACAGGCGCAAGTCCGCCCGCGCGGGCGACGCAGCCAGAACGCATCCGCTGAACATAAAGGCTGCGAGCGCAAGGCTTCGCTGCCAGCGGGACGCCGATGTGAGGATTGCGGCCTTCATGGATGTGGTTTGATCGAATCGAAAGGAATGAAATCGCACAATGCGGTGAGAACTATGTCGAACCGTTGTCGGCCAGAAGCGGCGCCGGAGCAAGACCTTACCGTACGAATGCCGCAGAATTTGCAAGCCGGAAGCAGTTCGGGCCGCCATTGCCCTCCAAATGAGGAGGGGTTGAGACCCTCATCCAATCGACGTTTCCGGCTTGGGCCGGGCAGCCCAGATGCCGAGCAGAATCAGCGCACCGCCCAGGCCTTGGATCAGGGTCAGTTCCTCGCCCAGGACTGCCCAGCCGAACACGGCGGCTGCAATCGCCTCCAGGAAGATCACGAGGGACGAGAAGACGGCAGGCAGACGCCCGAGAGCGACCGCGAGAAGCCCTTGGCCTCCCGCATGGCTGATGTAGGACATGGCGAGCAGCGCCGCGATGCCCTGCAGGGTCTGCGGGATCACCCGCGTGTCGAAGGCAAGGGCTATAACCAGGAGGATGGCGGAGGTGATCAGGCCGGCCTCGAACGTGACCCGCGCCGCGCCGGCGGTTTTCCGCGCCCGGCTGGCGGCCAGAAAATACATGCCGAAGAAGAAGGCCGTGGCGACCCCGTAAAGATCTCCTTCGATCCGGGCGGGATCCGCCTGAAGGCTCTGGCCGATCAGGGCTGCGCCGCCGAGAAGGCACAATCCAAGGCCGATGAAGGTCCCCCGCGAGACCCGCTGCCGGAGCACGAGCCAGACCACGAGCACCACGAACAGCGGCGCCATGGTGGCAAAGAAGGTGGCGTTGGCCACTGTCGTCTTGAGGATCGCCAGGTGCCAGAAAAAGAGGTCACCGGCAAAGACGATGCCGCCCAAGATGCTGGCCTTGGAGAATCGGACCTTAGGCGCGTCGGCGGGCGCTCTCTTCTCCTCGATCCTCATCCAGGCATAGAGCAGGGGCAGGCAGAGCGACACGCGCCAGAAGGCGCTGGCGAAGGGCCCCACATCCGCAGGCGTCGCGCCCATATCGGCGGATGCAAAGCGCACGAAGATCGGCGAGATGCCCATGGCCACCGCCCCAAGGCAAAGCGCTGCAAAAGCCGAGGCAAGGCCTGGGTCGAGGCGGGCCGTGGTGGAGGTGGAAGACATGAATCGCCGTGAAAGAGTGTTGCGCGCAACGTCGCGTTGTCAGGGGTGGTCGGGCAGGCTATGGCTTCTCTTCAACCACACTATCCACCGCTCCATAACCCCCTTTGTCTGTCATGTCCGCTTCCGCTGCGCTCAAGCTCGCCGATCCTTCCCTTGAGCCCTGTCCTGTCGAAACTATCGAGGGCTCCTTGGAGTCCGGAGTGCTGATCCTGTGCGATCACGCCTCCAATGCGGTGCCGCCGGACCTGGGCGATCTGGGCTTGCCGGAAACCGAGTTCCAGCGCCATATCGCCTACGACATCGGAGCGGCCGCCGTGACGCGCTCGCTCGCCCGCCGCCTCGGCGCTCCCGCGATCCTGACCCAATTCTCGCGCTTGATCATCGATCCGAACCGGGGACGGGACGACCCGACCCTTGTCATGCGGCTGTCCGACGGGGCGGTGGTGCCGGGCAACGCCAAGGCGGACGAGGCCGAGGTGCAAAGGCGCATCGCGCGCTTCTACGACCCCTACGACAATGCCATCTCGACAGCGATCCACCGGGCCATGGCGGCGGGCCATCCGCCCGTGATCGTGACGGTGCACAGCTTCACGCCCGTTTGGCGCGGCTGGCCGCGGCCCTGGCATGTGGGAATCCTGTGGGATGCGGACGACCGCTTCGCAAAGCCTCTGCTGGAAGGGCTGCAGGCGGAGAGGGGGCTCGTGGTCGGCGACAACGAGCCCTATGATGGAGCGCTGGCGGGCGACACGGTCGACCGGCATGCCACGATCCGGGGCCTGGCCAATGCGCTGATCGAGATCCGGCAGGACCTGATCGCCTCGGACGAGGGCGCGGAGGAATGGGCCGAGCGCTTCGCCCGCCTGCTTGAGCCTCTTGCAAGCCGGCCGGAGCTTCGGATTCCTAAGCTTTTGGGCACGCGCACACGGGATCGCCTGCGCCAGCATTGAGGACAAGCCCATGAAGAGCATCGACGAGACAACCCAAACCGAACTGGAGGCGGCGGCCTTCCGCAGGCTCCTCGAGCATCTGCGCGAGCGGACGGACGTTCAGAACATCGACCTGATGAATCTGGCGGGCTTCTGCCGGAATTGCCTGTCGAACTGGCTCAAAGATGCGGCCGACGAGCGCGGCGTTTCCCTCTCCAAGGAGGAGAGCCGGACCCATGTCTACGGCATGCCCTACGAGGAGTGGAAGCAGCGCCACCAGAGCGAGGCCACCC
>JALYFY010000621.1 GCA_030777385.1 Pseudomonadota bacterium
GGCGAAGATGAACACGGCGGTATTGCCGGTCTGCCGCTCCTGAAAGGCCAGTTCGGTCCATTCATAGGCCATTCCGGGGGATAGACTCTGGCGCGCCAGGTTCTCCATGATTTCGAGCGCATCTCCCGAGGATACTTCCGGAGCCGCACCGCCCTGCAGCGCCACCGAGGTGAACATGTTATAGCGCTGGATCAGATCAGGTCCCGAAACCTCTCGTATCTCCACGAGGGTGCCCAGGGGAACCAGCGCGCCGGTCGAGGAGCGCACGCGCAGCCGGTTGATGTCGGCCTCATCGACTCGGAATCTCTGATCAGCCTGGGCCCGGACCTGATAGACCCGGCCGAATGCGTTGAAGTCGTTGACATAGGCCGTGCCGAGGTTGATCCGCAGCGTCTCGAAGATGTTCGGGATAGGCACGTTCAGAATGCTGGCCTTCTGGCGGTCGATCTCCAGATACACCTGGGGCGAGTTGGCCGAGAACGTGGTGAAGACGCCGGCAAGGTTCGGGTTTTGCCGAGCCTGCGCCATCATCTGATACGCAACGGCCAGAATGCCGCGGACATCGCTGCCGGCCCTGTTCTGGAGCTGGAGCTTGAAGCCTCCGGAGTTGCCGAGGCCGCGCACAGGCGGCGGCGGGATGGCGATGATGAAGGCCTCCTCGATCTGCTGCATGCGGCCGAACAGGTCGCCGATGATCTTGGTGGCGGTGTCTCCGCTCTCGATACGCTCCTCGAAGGGCTTGAACCGGGCGAAAATGGCCGCGGAATTGGTCGCGTTGGTGAAGGTGGCGCCCGAAAATCCCGCAAAGGCCACCGCGTCGAGGACGCCGGGCGTCTCCTGCATGATCTTCGAGGCCCTCTGCACCACCGCGTCGGTTCGAGAGAGGGAGGATCCGTCCGGCAGCTGAACGACGACGATGGCATAGCCTTGGTCGAGAGTGGGAATGAAGCCCCGCGGCACATGGTTGGCGATCCACACGGTTCCTGCAAGCAGGCCTACATAGACCGGAAGCACGATAAGCTTGCGTCGAACAAACGTTCCAACTGCCCTCGCGTAGCCGTTCGACGTAGCGTCGAAACCGCGATTGAATCCGTTGGCGAGGCGATTGCCTGCCCGCAGGATCGGATTTCGCGGCGTCACGTGATCGTGCGGCTTCAAGAGCCATGCCGCAAGAGCCGGCGACAGGGTCAGCGAATTGAAGGCCGAGATGACTGTCGAGACAGCAATGGTCAAGGCGAACTGCCGGTAGAACTGCCCGGAAATGCCCGGTATGAAGGCGGTGGGCACGAAGACGGCCACGAGAACCAGCGCGATGGCCACCAGAGCGGTGCCGACCTCGTCCATGGTCCTGTGGGCCGCTTCCCGCGGCGAGAGGCCGAGGGCGATGTTGCGCTCCACATTCTCGACCACCACGATGGCATCATCGACCACGATGCCGATGGCCAGCACCATGCCGAACAGGGTCAGGGTGTTCAGGGAGAAGCCGAGAGCCGCCATGATCGCGAAGGTCCCGATCAGCGAGACAGGAATGGCGACGATCGGGATGATGGCCGTGCGCCAGCTCTGCAGGAACACCAATACGACGAGCATGACGAGGGCGGTCGCCTCGAAGAGCGTGATATAAACCTCGTTCACGCTCTCGGCGATGAACTCCGTAGGGTTGTAGACGACCTCGTAGGCGATCCCCTGCGGGAAGTTGGCCTTGAGCTGCTCCATGGTGGCGATGATCTGGTCCGCCGCCTGGAGCGCGTTGGTGCCGGGCCTCTGGAAGAGCGCGAGAGCAACCGCAGGCTTCCCGTTGAGGTAGGAATTCGTCACGTAATCCTGAGCGCCGAGCTCGATGCGCGCCACGTCCTGCAACTGCACGAGACGCCCATCCGGAGTGGCTTGCACGATGATCTGCCTGAACTGGCGCGGATCCTCAAAGCGGCCCTGCGTTGTCACCGTCATTTGGAAAGCCGCATCGGACGGCGTCGGCTCCTGACCCAATGCGCCGCCCGAAACCTGAACGTTCTGCTCCTGAATGGCGCGCACCACTTCGCTCGAGGTCATGCCATAGGAGGCCAGCTTCTCGGGGTCGAGCCAGATGCGCAGGGAATACTGCCGCTCGCCGAAGATGATGAGGTCGCCGACCCCGTCGAGACGCAGCAGGATGTCACGAACATAGTTG
>JALYFY010000622.1 GCA_030777385.1 Pseudomonadota bacterium
GATGTGCCTGCGCCCTTGCGGCCAGCTCACTCTCCTCGACGATGACCAGCATATAGTGTCGATGAGTATGGGAAGGTTCTTTGCTGATCTTTAGGTAAAGCCGGCCCTCGATTCCGACTGGTATGCGGTTTCTTGTGACAAGGCGGTGTTCAAAAGGGATAGTGAAAGAATTTCCGTAGGCTGTTCATAAAATTTTGAAGGCTACTAACTGCGTATCTGACGTGGCGAGCCAGGCGATCCGACGCGCTTTGAGGGAAGGGATTATTGGAATGACGAACTCACGGAACATGCACGCGGTCCTGACCTCGCCGTCAGTGGCACGCAACCGCGATTCGATCCTGGATGTCCTCCGGCGATTTCTCCCCAGAACCGGGATGGTTCTGGAGATTGCCAGCGGAACCGGTGAGCATGCGGTACACATCGCGGCCGCGTTGCCGCACCTGACGTGGCAGCCCACCGAACAGGACGAGCAGGCCTTGAACAGCATCGCCGCTCATCACGCAACTTCAGGGCTGCCCAATCTTCTTGCGCCATTGCGGCTGGATGCAGCCGCGCCAAACTGGCCCGTAGAGCGGGCCGATGCTGTCGTGGCCATCAACATGGTGCATATCTCGCCTTGGCCGGCAACACAGGGGCTGATGGCCGGGGCAGGGCGGGTGCTCCTGCCCGGAGGCGTGCTGTATCTCTACGGAGCCTACAAGGTGAATGGTGTCCACACAGCTGCGAGCAACGAGGCCTTTGACCAGGATCTCCGGCGTCGGAACCCGGAGTGGGGGGTCCGTGACCTGGAAGAGGTAGCGGATCTCGCAAGCGCTCATGGGCTAGAACTCGTCGAGCGTATTTCGATGCCCACCAACAATCTGGGTATTGTGTTCCGGCGGTAGGGGGCTCGCAGCCAGCGCTCACGAATGCATTGCGACCGTGGCGACGCCAAGCGGCCGTTCCAAGCCCGGCTGCACCTCGTCCGCGAGGCCGTCGCGGTGCTATCATGACCTCATGGATCTTCCAGACTGGCTTCCGGTTGCCCTGTTTGAACGGGCCCTCAGGCGTTCCCTCGGGGCGGGCGAGACGCTGTTCCTGCGTGAGGATCGGCCTCTCGGCCTCTATCTCCTGGAAAGCGGCGAGATCCGCCTGACCCGCTCCGACCCGGAAGGCCGGGAGATGACCCTCTTCAAAGCGCAGCCTGGGGAGACATTCGCCGAGGCCTCGCTGTTCTCGGAGATGTACCATTGCGATGCGGTGGCGAGCGTTCCCAGCGTCGTCCACCTTCTCCCGCGATCGGCTGCGCTTGAGGTATTCTCGTCCGAGCCGGACATCGCTCAGGCGTTCATGGCCACCCTTGCCCGCCAGGTGATGACGCTGCGGACCCGGCTCGAGAACCGGAACTTGCGCACGGCCCGCGCGCGTGTCCTGCATTATCTCGGCCTCCAGGCCCACGGCACCGATGGCGTGGTGCGGGTCAACAGCAACCTCAAGAGCATGGCATCGGAACTCGGCCTCAGCCACGAGAGCCTGTACCGGACGCTGGCTGCCCTTGAGGTCGAGGGTGCGATTGAGCGGGGGCATGGAGAGATCAGGCTCACGAACCTCTCCGTATGATCCCGATCATACGGGCCAGGAATGATGCGGGGTAATGTCCGTGCATCAACCTTCCGGAGCTTTCGATGAGCATGACCCGCACTACTCTTCTTGCCCTGCTCCTGGCCTTCTCGTCCGCTCCCGTCCTGTCCCAGCATCAGCATGCCCACACGCCCTCGCCCTATGCTGGGCAAGAGAGGCGGGCGGTGAAAGCGCTCTCGGAGCAGCAGATCGCGGACCTGCGGGCGGGACGCGGCATGGGCTATGCGCTTGCCGCCGAGCTCAACCGCTATCCTGGCCCAAGCCATGTGTTCGAGTTGCGGGAGCGACTAGGATTGACGAAGCCGCAGCAGAACCGGATCCAGGAACTCTTCGATGCGATGAAGGCGGAGACGATCCCCATCGGAGAGCGGCTGATCGCGCAGGAGATTGAGCTCGATCGGCAGTTCTCCGGACGCACTGTGACCGCAGAGAGCCTAACCGCCACGACGTTCTTGATCGCCGGAACTCAGGCAGCGCTTCGAGCGGCCCACCTGAGGTATCACCTCGCCACGACGGCAGTGCTGACACCAGAGCAGGTTCGGCAATACGGTGAGCTGCGGGGCTACTCGGGAGCGGAATAAATATGCGCGCGTTGAGTACTGACCAAGCATTGCGCTGGGAGCGTAGTGAATGTCCGAAAGTGGCACTCCTGAGACTTAAACCTGCGGGCAGCTTACTTGGCCTAAGCAGACACGCGGGACATGCAGTGGAACCCCAAAAGGACCCTACTGATACCTTCCAGGCGGTTCCGCTTCCGTCCTCGTCTTGGGATTGAGCTTTAAGGCAGCTTGGAGCGTCCTCGTCATGTCGGTCTATGGACCGGCGCCTGCAGCTCAGCATACCTTAGCAACTACTCTTAATCGACGAGGCGGCTTCTGGCCAGGGAGGTTCCCATGAGACGATCCGAGAAGGTCATCATCAGCTGCGCGGTTACCGGATCCATCCATACCCCAAGCATGTCACCCTACCTGCCCATCACGCCGGAGCAGATCGCTAAGAGCGCCATCGCGGCGGCAGACGCCGGTGCTGCGATCCTTCACCTGCACGCCCGAGACCCGCAGACTGGTCGCCCGACGCAGAGCCCCGAGGTGTTCAGGCAGTTCCTACCGGCCGTCAAAGAGGGCTGCGATGCCATCGTGAACATCACCACCGGCGGCGGTCTTGGCATGTCACTCGATGAACGTCTCGCTGCCGCCAAATGGGCGCAGCCCGAACTCGCCTCCATGAATATGGGCTCCTTCAACTTCAACATCTCCGGTGCCGGCGGACGCATTGAGACGTTCAAGAACGACTGGGAGAAGCCCTATCTTGAGATGACTAAGGACTTCATCCTGTCCAACACCTTCGCACAGATCGAGCGGGGTATGACTGAACTGGGTGCCCTTGGCACCCGCTTTGAGTTCGAGTGCTACGATGTCGGCCACCTCTACAACCTCGCCCATTTCGCCGACCGTAGACTGGTGCAGCCGCCCTTCTTCGTGCAGGCCATCTTCGGAATCCTGGGCGGTATCGGCCCCGAGCCGGAGAACCTGATGCACATGAAGGCGACCGCCGACCGCCTGTTCGGAAACGATTATTATCTGTCCATCCTCGCCGCAGGCCGTCACCAGCTGCCGTTCGTGACCATGGGTGCCATCCTCGGCGGTCACGTGCTCGTGGGACTCGAGGACAATCTTTATCTGAGCAAGGGCGAGCTCGCACCGTCCAATGCCGAACTGGTCCGCAAGATCCGCAGCATCCTTGAGGAACTCTCCCTCACCATCGCAACGCCAGAAGACGCGCGCGGCATGCTCCAGACCAAGGGTCCAGACAATACGGCCTTTTGAGTGGTACGGATGGCGCGCTTTGCCATGGACTACCTCCTAAGAGCCGGCGCCTATGACGGCGTTCGGAGCCTCCGACAGCAATGTGAAAAGCAAGATTGTGGCCCAGCTTTTCAATCGTTCACAGCCGTGCCTAAGATGGATGTCCTAAAAAGGGAGGAAACAATGAAGACGCGTTATGTTCTCAGCGCTCTGGCCGCAATGGCCATGACAGGAGCGGTACAGGCGCAGACCTCAGTCAAGCTGGGCGTCCTGAATGACCGATCCGGCATTTATTCCGACCTGACTGGCGAAGGATCGGTGATTGCGGCCCGCATGGCCGCTGAAGACTTCAAAGCTTCCGAGAAAGGCATCAAGGTCGATATCGTCGGGGCGGATCACCAGAACAAGCCCGACATCGGCGCCAGCATCGCGCGGCAATGGTACGACCAGGCGGGCGTCGACGTCATTCTCGATGTCCCGACCTCGTCCGTGGCGCTCGCCGTGAACGGCATCGCCCGCGAGAAGAACAAGATCCTGATCAATTCAGGCGGCGGTACCTCGGATCTGACTGGATCGCAGTGCTCGCCCAATACCGTTCACTGGACCTACGACACCTGGGCGCTCGCGAACGGGACCGGAGGCGCCATGGTAAAGCGCGGAGGAAACACATGGTTCTTCGTCACGGCAGACTATGCCTTCGGCCATGCTCTCGAGCGTGACACGGCGGCCCTGGTGACCAAGGCTGGCGGCAAGGTCGTCGGCACGGTTCGGCATCCATTCCCGGGTCAGGACTTCGCGTCGTTCCTGCTGCAGGCCCAGTCGTCGGGCGCCAAGGTGATCGGCCTCGCGAATGCGGGTGGTGACTTTACCAATACGATGAAGCAGGCTGCAGAGTTTGGGATCGTCCAAGGCGGGCAGAGCCTTGCCGGGCTCCTCGTCTTCATCACCGATGTTCATTCGCTCGGTCTTCAGGTAGCCCAAGGTCTGGTCATGACCGAAGCCTTCTACTGGGACCAGAATGACCAGACCCGCGCGTGGTCGAAGCGCTTCGCCGACAGGAACGGCGGCAAGATGCCAACTATGGTCCATGCAGGGGTTTACGCCGGCGCTCTTCATTACCTGAAGGCCGTCGAGGCCCTGAAGAGCAAGGACACCGCGCAGGTCATGGCTAAGATGAAGGACATGCCTACGGACGATCCACTGTTCGGGAAGGGCATGATCCGTCAGGACGGCCGCAAGATCCATGATATGTACCTGTTCGAGGTCAAGAAGCCAACTGAGTCCAAGGGCCCGTGGGATCTCTACAAGCAACTCGCCACGATCCCAGCCGATCAGGCCTTCCGGCCTCTCAACGAAGGCGGTTGCCCCCTCGTGAAAGGCTGATCGCAGCTGATGCGGACGGGGCAGGTAAAGCTGCCTCATCTGCCTGCAAACTAGGCAACGATCGCTCGTCACAACGAGAGATCACATCAGCAGGAGGAAGAGGCAGCTATGGATTTAGGGATTCAGGGTTTGCGCGTTCTCGTGACGGCCGGTGCTGGTGGTATCGGCCTCGAGATTGCCAGAAGCTTCGTGCGTGAGGGTGCAAAGGTGCACATCTGCGACGTCGATGATGCTGCGCTCGCCTCTCTGGCGTCAAGCGATCCCGAGGTCACCTGGTCCCGCACTGACGTTGCGAACCGGTCAGACGTAACCCGCCTCTTCGAGGGGGCACTTCATGCTCTCGGCGGGCTGGACGCACTTGTGAACAATGCCGGGATCGCGGGACCGACGGCACGGGTGGATGAAGTCGATCCCGAGGACTGGGATCGAACGCTTCAGGTCAACATCACCGGGCATTTCAACTGCGCCCGTCTGGCCGTCCAGCCCCTGCGCGAGAGCGACAACGCCTCCATCATCAATCTCTCTTCCGCTGCAGGACGTTTCGGCTTTCCCTTGCGCTCTCCCTATGCGGCTACGAAGTGGGCGGTGGTGGGCTTCACCAAGACCCTTGCTATGGAACTGGGGCCGCTTGGGATCAGGGTCAACGCCATTCTCCCGGGTGTTGTGGAAGGGGATCGGATCCGTCGCGTGATTGGAAGCAAGGCTCAGGCACGCGGGGTCAGCTATGAAGAGATGGAGGGCGAGTTCCTCCGGCACGTCTCCCTGCGAACTGCAGTGACGCCGCAGCAGATTGCCGATCAAATCGTGTTCCTGTGCTCGCCTCGTGGGCGGACGATCTCGGGTCAGGCGATCTCGATTGATGGCGATACTCAGTCCCTTGCATAGCTTTCAGGTGACTGCCATCAAGCTCGTGCGAAAGGCGGATAGCGCCAAGAAGCGCCGGAGGTACTGGGCCGGATCTACCGAGACCGGGGCATACATCCATCAACGGGCTGATCCAAGCTGTAGCAGGTCGACAACGCTTCTCCGATGTAAATTCGGTGCGTGCCCAGTTGTGACACTCCTAAGACGTAAGCGCTTGGTCCGCTTCGGCGCCTAAGAGCTGACGTTCGTTGCGCAGCGGGAATTTGAATGTCTGACCCCGAGCCGACACTCGCTGGTCGTGAGCATCTGCTTTGTCCGCAGCACGACCATCTTCGACAGCTCGCATCGGTGGCTTGGTCCGTCATTTGATGCCATCACGATCGATAGGTCGCTCCGAGCGTAGTGCTTCTCTTCAGGAGGGTCGCTAAGGCTGTCCCGCAGTGGCGTATGACATGCCCTTTATGCGCTGGTGCTCGCACTTCGGCCAGGTATCCACACCTGTCCCGGCCGCAGGGCGGTAAAGCGCCGAGCCGGGATGCCTGCATCCTTGAGTGCCACCGCAAGGTCATGGACTGGTTGGTCAATGCCCTCGTCAGTCAACTTGAAGGTACCCCAATGATATCCCAGGGCCGAACGGGCACGCAGGATGCGGAATGCGCGGACGGCATCCGAAGGACTCATGTGATTGGGTGCCATAAACCAGCGGGGCTCATAGGCCCCGATCGGCAACAGCGCGACATCGAGATTCCGGTGACGGGCGACCGTCCTCTGGAAGTGCCGGCCGCCCACAAAACCCGTATCACCGGCAAAGTAGACGGACTGTCCAGCGGCTCGGATGACGAAGGCGGCCCATAGGGCGTGATTGCGGTCGTTGGTGGCCCGCGCCGACCAGTGATGCGCCGGCTCCATGAAAACGTGAAGCCTGGGAGTGACCTCAAGACGATCTTCCCAGTCCATCGTCCCAACAGGGATCATAGGAGCCTGAGCTCGGATGACGGAATCGTTGCCGAGCGGAGCGACAATCCTTGGCTGATTACGCTCCCACAGCCGCACGATGGTGGGCAGGTCCATGTGGTCGTAGTGGTTATGCGAGATCAGGACCACGTCGATCCGCGGCAGCCGGTCGAACGAGATGCCAGGCGGGTTGTGCCGCTTTGGCCCTGCAAAGGCGAACGGGCTGGCTCGCTCGGACCAGACCGGGTCGGTCAGAATATTGTACCCGCCAATCTGGATCAGGAAGGTTGCATGGCCGACGAGGCTGATGCGCAAATCCTGAGGGCCCACCTGGGACGGAGGTGCGTCCTGAAACGGGCTTGGATAGGACTCGGGCCAAGGCACCTCCCGCTTGGTGAGTTGCCAGCGCAGGAAGTCTCCGAAACCACGGGAGCGATCCTCGCCGGGATTGAAAAAGCGCTGTCCGTCAAAGTGGTCGCTTGGTGGACCGCTGTAGTAGAACCCGCCGCCTGCTGCATCGGCGCGTGCGGGCGCGCCGAGCAAGGGAAGCGATCCGAGGGCTTGAATGAGGCGTCTGCGGGATAACAAGGTCGCTCCTTGATCGGTCCGGTGCAGAGGGGAGGCTAGGCCATTGGCAGGACTTCGCAATCAAGATGCACCGTTTCCCACGCAAACGTGACCAGGGCTCACGCTCCTTGTGCCGGTAGGATGATGGCCTCGTCCCCACTCGGTAGTGCAACCAGACCATGCCTCCCTCTAAGGTTTAGGTAGCGAGGTGCCGAAGAGGCCGACCAGCCGCCAGCAATTCTCCGTCTTCACCGGAATACTCGAAGATGCTCGGCACCCCGGCGAGTCCATCGATGCCCGGATATATAAGAACGCTGATCTCATCGATTAGTCCTGCCTTCAGGCGCCGACAGAGTCGGCACATCCTACCGCGGTAGCGGTTTAGTCGGATGGCACGAGGCGGAAGTAAACCGAATTTCCGCATCTGCGCGGTGAGCAGACCATTACACGACCGCGCTAAGGACCACCCTTGACCCAAAGCAGCGGAAAGGCCCAGGGGTCTTAGTACTCGTTTGAAAATTCGGATCTGGAGGTATTCGGGCCGGCTTTTCGAGGACGGGAGAGGCTGAAATCGCTACCTTGGAGGGCTTCCGAAGGGCTTAATGGTTGCCGTTTCGGACCCGGGCAGTCGTCTCAGAACATTTCTAAAACGGGCACTAAAGGCACAATGGACCATCGCCATACAGAAAGCCGCTCGGCGTGGGCCGAGCGGCTCTCCCAACGTTTCCGCCAAAGCGCTCTATCGATCCACGACAGCTCGGAACGTGATCTCAACGAGCTGTTGCGGGAAGGCGAGCCGTGACACGCCAATAAGGTTGCTCGCGAGCTGCGGTATCTCTGCGCCATAAACTTGCTTACGAACCTTGGAAGCCGCACCAAACGCAGCGTCGACGTCCAGCACGTACAGTGTCTCCTCTACGACATCATCGAATGAGGCTCCGAACTGCGCCAGCAGGATCCGCGCATTTTCGTAAGTCTGGCGGATCTGCGCTTCCATGTTGTCGAATGATTGCGGCTTTCCGACTTCATCAAGATCGGCCGGAGCCACAAGGTTGCCCGCGGAGTCGTGACTTAACTGCCCAGAGACATAGATCGTATCCTTGACCTTGATCGCCTGCACATATCCGAAGGCCTTCTCCCAGGCGACTCCGTGATTTGCCGCATTAACCGGTGCCGTAGTTTTGCTATTACTCATCCATTGCGCTCCCTAGCTTGCTGTCGGTCGACTGTACGATAGGCGTAGTAGGCCTCTCAGCCACTGCAATTCCGACCTGTTCTGCATGATGGCGGGATGTTCCCCAAGTTGGGTCAGCCCTGTCCTTAAGCCTTGATGAAGGCCAGGACGTCGGCGTTGAACTTGTCCGCCTCGATCTGCGCCAAGCCATGCGCTCCGCCCGAGTAGACCTTGAGCTGGGCGCGCTTGACGATCCTCGCGGCCTTTTCCGCCGAGGCCTTGATCGGCACGATCTGATCGTCGTCACCGTGGATGATGAGCGTCGGCTTGTCGATCTTCTTCAGGTCCTCGGTGTAGTCGACCTCCGAGAATTCCCGGACGCAATCGTACTCGCCCTTGATGCCGCCCATCATGCCCTGCAGCCAGAAGGACTCACGCAAGCCTTCGTTGGCCTTCGTGCCCTCGCGATTGAAGCCGTAGAATGGGATCGGGAGATCCTTGAAGAACTGCGAGCGGTCGCCGGCCGTGTTCTGGCGGATGCCGTCGAAGACCTCCATGGGCGTGCCGTCCGGATTGGTCTCGGTCTTCAGCATGAGCGGCGGCACCGCACCGATGAGCACCACCTTCGCGACACGCGCGGAGCCGTGGCGGCCGATGTAGTGCGCCACCTCGCCGCCGCCCGTGGAGTGGCCGATCATGACGATGTCTCTGAGATCGAGCGTCTCGATCAGTTCGGCCAAGTCATCGGCATACTGATCCATGTGGTTGCCGTTCCAGGTCTGGTCGGAGCGGCCGTGGCTGCGGCGGTCATGGGCCACGAGCCGATGACCCTGCTGGCCAAAGAACAGCATCTGGCCGTCCCAGGCATCCGCGGAC
>JALYFY010000623.1 GCA_030777385.1 Pseudomonadota bacterium
TCTAAGATCAGTTTCCTTGACCTTGGGGCAAGTCTCAACGTCAGGGTGTCTTCGGGGCTATTTCAGAGTGCATTGCTACTTCCACCTTGTGCATGCGCACGAACGGATCCTAGACGAGACAGGCATCGAGGTCTCGGATCTGGACGCCGCGCATTATCAGGCTCTCAAGGCGATCCAGGAACTCCGGCAGGAGGGGGAAGCTGACGACATCGACTGGAGCGGTTGGCACCTAGAAGTCGTGGACTTGGCCGGAAATATTCTCATGACGATCCCGCTGGATACGGTGCAGCATTGATGCTGATGATTGCTCGTTGGGAAGGCCGTAATGCGCCCTCCTCACCAACAAGGCAAACCTCAAGCACTCGGACTTCTTCGTCATCTGACAGGACGAGGGCCTCCAGGAGACGAACAAGAAAAAGGCCCGGAGTTTCTCCGGGCCTTTGACGTTCAGAGGATGAAGTCGGCAGCTGTGAGCTGCGTTTTCAACACGTTCTCGAGTTTGACGTAATGGGTCGTTCCTGAAAGATACACACCGGTATAGCCCGTTTTCTGGGTGATGCTGATGCTCTCGAAGGAGGCGAAGCGCCAGGCGCGCAGGTCGATTTGGTCCTCGCCCGGACGGAAGTACTGAATCGTATCCCGGCCTGACGAGAGGTCGAACGCAAAGATGTCCCGGCCGCCGCCGCCGTCCATGGTGTCGTTGCCACTGCCGCCGTTCAGATGGTCGAGACCTGTTCCGCCATAGGACGAGTCGCCGACCAGCACGTCATTGCCGGAGCCACCGAGCAGGGTGTCGTTGCCATAGCCTGCAAGGGAGCCTGTGACCTGCGCGTCGCCGTAGATGGTGTCGTTGCCCGAACTGCCGCTCAGGTAGTCGTGCCCGCCGCGGCTCTGGTCGTTCAGTGACAGAGCATCGCCATAGAGCTTGTCGCTGCCGGTGCTCCCATGGAGCGTATCATTCCCGCCCAGGGAGGCCGCGGTCAAGGTGGCGGCATCGCCATAAAGGATGTTGTTGCCGCTCTCACCATAAAGAACGTCAGAGCCGCCCACAGCGCTGTCATAGAACGTGAAAGCATCGCCATAGAGCGTATCGTTGCTCGATCCGGCGTAGACGGTATCCGACCCGCCCACGGCGGAATTGCGCATGTGGTAGCCGTCGCCAAAGAGGGTATCGTCGGAGCTGCCGCCCTTCAGGATGTCGTGTCCGCCCAGTGCGTATGACGTCAGCGTGCGCGCATCGCCGTAAAGCACATCATTTCCGCCGTCGCCGTTGAGCGTGTCCGCTCCCCCCTTGGCGCTCTGGCTTAGGGTATAGGCATCTCCATAAAGTGTGTCGTTGTGATTGCCGCCGGAGAGGACATCAGCGCCGCCTTGAGCGGAGTTGGTCATGGAGTAGGCATCACCGTAGAGAAGATCGTTGTCATTCTCCCCATAGAGGCTGTCATTGCCTCCGGTGGATTTGGACGACATCGCGTAGGCATCTCCGTAGAGCTTGTCGTCGTCATAGCCGCCATAGAGCTTATCCGCTCCGCCGCGCGCGGAGCCGGACATGGTGCGGCCGTCACCGTAGATCTTGTCATAGCCGTGCTCGCCCCAGATCTTGTCGCTTCCTCCGACAGAGTACTGGCTCATGGTGTAGGCATCGCCATAGGCGGTGTCGCTGTCGAATCCGGCCCAGATCGAGTCGCCGCCGCCGCGGGCTCTGGATTTCAGTGTTCTTGCATCGCCATACAGGAAGTCTGCCCCTTGGTAGCCGTGGATCTGGTCGCCGGCTGTGGTGCCTGAGATGCGCGTGTCGCCGCTGTCGCCATAGATCGTGTCGGAGACGCTGGAGCCTTCGAGAAAGTCTTTGCGAAGCGAGCCGATTTTGCGTGCCATTGTTTTTGATTCCGCTTGAAGCTGTGACCTTAGGGCACTTATCCTATTTTTGATTAATACAGTATCCAGAAAGCGTGGCTGCGTCATTAGGACATAGTTTCGTAACGTACGGCCCTGCCTCCGGGCTTGATGTTTTCGGGAATGAGTGTTTACCCAAGGAGCATCATTGTCCGGAACCGAAATTCATGAGCCGCTCCTCGCCCGCCCTCGAAATGCTCTTCGCCTGGATCCGCACCGAGAGCCCGACCCACGACAGGGCCGGGGTCAACCTGATGATGGACCTCGTGATCGCGCAGATGCAGGATGCGCCGGTTGCCGTCGAGCGCGTCGCAGGCGAGCAGGGTCTTGGGGATGCGCTCGTGCTGCGGGCAGGGCCGCAAACTTCCGAGCCCGGCATCCTGGTCATGTCGCATCTGGATACGGTGCATCCTCTCGGCACGATCGAACGCGACCTGCCCCTGCGCATCGAGGGCGACCGGCTCTACGGCCCCGGCATCTACGACATGAAGGGCGGCGCCTGGTTCTGCCTGGAGGCCTTCAAGGAGGTGGCGCGCAAGGGCACGGCCGCGTGCCCCATGGTCTTTCTGGTGACGCCCGATGAGGAGATCGGCTCGCCCACCACCCGGCCGATCATCGAGGATCTGGCCCGCCGCTCGGCCTATGCGCTCGTGACGGAGCCCGGGCGCGATGGCGGCAAGGTCGTGACCTCGCGCAAGGGGGTAGGGCGCTTCGACGTGCATGTGGAGGGCCGCCCCGCCCATGCGGGCTCTCGCCACCAGGACGGGCGCAACGCGATCTACGAGGCCGCCCGCCAGATTCTCGCAATCGAGGCGCTGACGGATTACCAGAGGGGCATCACCACCACGGTCGGCATGGTGTCCGGCGGTACGGCGATGAACACCATTCCGCAGCACTGCAATTTTCCCGTCGATCTGCGGGTCGAGACCGTAGCGGACGGGGAGGCGCTGACGCGGGCGATCCTCGGGCTGAAGGCGCAAAATCCCGACTTCAAGGTCACGGTTTCCGGCGGCATGAACCGGCCGCCCTATGAGCAGTCGGAGGGCACGGCGCGGCTGTTCGATCTTGCCAAGTCCCTGGCTGCGGAAATCGGCTTCGATCTTGTCTCGGCACCTCGCGTGGGCGGCGGCTCCGACGGCAATTTCACTGCGGCGCTGGGTATCCCGACCCTCGACGGTCTCGGCATCGATGGCGACGGGGCGCATACGCTTCACGAGTACGGCCTGATCTCCTCCATCGCGCCACGCCAGAAGCTCATGACGCGGCTTCTTGAAACGCTGCGCTGACCATGCTGATCAGCGACCTGCGGGATCGGCCAGACTTTGCGGCCAC
>JALYFY010000624.1 GCA_030777385.1 Pseudomonadota bacterium
CTCGACCTCGGCGTCTTCCCGGCTCCCGTCCTGAAGGCTGGCGACCAGGCGCTGATCGCCACGTACTACGATGGCGGCTACGCGGTGAACGCCAAAACCGAGAAGAAGGACGCGGCATTGAAGTTCGTGCGCTTCCTGGCGACGCCCGAATACGGCACGACCTTCACCAACACCTTGAAGAACCTGTCGCCGATCAAGGGCATCAAGATCGAGGATCCGATCACCCAGGAGGTGGCGAAGCTCGCCGAGAACTCCATGTCCTACCTGATGCTCGTGCGCTTCCGCTACCAGGAGCCGAGCGGCTCGGTGCTGCTGCAGTCGAACGTGCAGAAGATGCTCGCCGGCCAGCAGACTCCGGAGCAGGCCGCTGCCGAGATCAACAAGGGCATCGCCACCTACTACAAGCCGTTCCAGAAGTAAGACACGGATAAAAGGCGGCAGGCTTTAGGGCCTGCCGCTCCCGGAGTTCCGACAGAGCTTCCTTGAACCCTCATCCTGAGGAGGTCACGTGAGTGACCGTCTCGAAGGAGGCTTCGGAGAGCACTGTATCCTCCTTCGAGACGCAGGCTCCGTCTGCTCCTCAGGATGAGGGCGGTGTTTGTTGAGAGCTTTGAATGTAAGGTTTTCACCCTATGCCCGTCTCGCCCAAGCAGGCCCGAACGTTGAAGCACCGAAGCTGGGTGGCGTTTCTCGTCATCCCGCCCATCGTCTTCATGTCGCTGTTCGTGGTCTATCCCATCCTGTCCGCTTTCGCTTATGCCTTCTACGATTGGCAGGGCTTGGCGCGCGGCGAGTTCGTGGGCCTGAAGAATTTCAAGGAGGTGCTGTTCGGCGCCACCATGGCGCCCGTGGTGTGGAACGCCTTCCTGCACAACGTCTATGCGCTCGTGGCGCTGATGATCGTCCAGAACGGCGGCGGGTTCTTGCTCGCCTGGCTTCTCTACAAGGAGCCCTTCGGCTTCCGCTTCCACCGGGTGGCGGTTTTCGTGCCGGTGGTGCTGTCGACCATCATCGTCGGCTTCCTCTGGAAGCTGTTTCTCAATCCGAATTTCGGCATCATCAATCAGGCGCTCTATTCCCTGGGGCTCGACGCGCTGGCAAAGCCCTGGCTCGGCGATTCGTCGACGGCTCTAGGAGCGCTCATTCTTGCCAATGCCTGGCATTTCGTCGGCTTCCCGACCCTCGTCTACCTTGCCGGCATGCAGCGCATTCCGTCCGAGATCATCGAGGCGGCGCGCCTTGACGGCACCAGCGAGTGGCAGCTTCTGAAGAATATCGTGTGGCCGCTCGTGGCGCCGAGCACCACGATCCTGTTCACGCTGCTCTTTATCGGCGCTTTCAACTGGTTCGAGATTCCTTACGTGATGGTGGGGCTCGACGGATCGCCCTTCGGCACCACGGACGTGCTGGGGCTGGTCTTCTACCGCACGGCCTTCGGCAACCAGAGCGCCAGCATCCAGAACTTCGGGCTCGGCTCGGCGCTGGCCACGCTGCTCTTCCTCTTCATCGTCGTGTTCGCGTCCATGCTGACCCTGTGGCTGCGCCGTCGGGAGATCCAGTTTTGACCGCCCTTACATCCCAACCGCCCGCATCGCGCCAGCCCATCTCCTTCGCGCTGCTGGCCCAGGTTATCCTGATCGCCAACTCCTTCATCATGCTGTATCCGGTCGTGGTGATGGTGCTGTCCGCCTTCAAGACCACAGGCGAGATCTTCGAGCACCCGTTCGCGCTGCCCGATTTCACGCAAATCGGGAATTTCGCCAAGGTGCTCGGCGAAACGTCGATGCCCACCTATTTCGTCAACTCGATCCTGGTGACCGGCACCTCGATCATCCTGATCCTCGTGCTGGGCACCATGGCGGGCTATGCGGTGGCGCGCTACGAGTCGCGCACCAACACCTTCATCCTGCTGTTCTTCCTGGCAGGCCTGATGCTGCCCCTGAAGCTCGCGGTCATTCCGCTCTTCATTCTCCTGCGGGACCTGGGGCTTCTCGACAGCCGCTGGAGCCTGATCGTCACCTACACGGCCATCGGCCTGCCGTCCGCCGTGTTCATCATGGCGGGCTTCCTGCGCTCCCTGCCGTCCGAGCTCGAGGATGCGGCGCGCATCGACGGGGCGTCGGAGCCGCGCATCATGTGGTCCGTCATGCTGCCGCTGGCACGCCCGCCCATGGCCATCGCGGCCATTCAGAACGCGGTGCCGATCTGGAACGACTTCTTCTTCCCGCTCGTCTTCATCCAGACCGACGCCCGCAAGACCCTGCCGCAGGGGCTCACCACCTTCATGGGCGAATACACCACCGACTGGGGCATGCTCTTTGCCGGCCTCACCATCGCGGCTGCTCCCATCACGCTTCTCTACATCGCCCTGTCGCGCCAGTTCATCCAAGGCATGACGGCAGGCGCGGTGAAGTAAGAGGCGCCCATGCTGATCCCGAAGGGCGCTCTCGTCGTCTCCTGCCAGGCTCGTGCCGACAACCCGCTTCATGGGCCTGTCTACATGTCAGCGATGGCGCGTGCGGCGGAGGCCGGCGGCGCGAAGGGCGTTCGCGCCAATGGGGATGATGATATAGCCGCCATACGCGCGGTTACGGCCCTGCCCATCATTGGGATTTCCAAGGTGTGGGACGACCGCTTCCCGGTTTATATCACCCCTGGGTTCGCGCAGGCGGCACGGATCGCACAGGCGGGTGCCGACATCATCGGCCTCGATGCGACGGCACGGCTCCGGGACGGCGAACCGGTGGAGCGTCTGATCGGGCGTATTCGCGGGGAACTCGGCAAAGAGGTGTTTGCCGATATCGCGACCCTGGACGAGGGGCAGGCGGCTCATTCCTTCGGCGCGACTTATGTGGCAACGACGCTCTCCGGATACACGGAGGAGACGGCCGCCCGCAAGACCGCCGCCCCCGATCTGGAGCTTCTGTCGGCTCTCGTGGCTGCAGTTCCGGCGCCGGTTGTGGCCGAGGGGCGCTTCGATACGCCGGAGCTCGTTGCCGAAGCGTTCAGGCGCGGAGCGCATGCGGTGGTGGTCGGCACCGCGATCACCAACCCGCGCGAGATCACGAAAAAATTCGCCCAGGCTGCGCAAGGCTGGGCCGGTACGGAGAGATTGTGATGGCGAATGTAGCAATCCGGGATGTGCGGAAGTCGTTTGGAGCCGTCCCGATCATCAAGGGAGTCGATGTCGACATCCAGGATGGTGAGTTCGTCATCTTGGTCGGACCGTCAAGCTGCGGAAAGTCGACGCTCCTGCGCATGATCGCAGGACTGGAGGATATCACCGGCGGCGACATCCGCATCGGATCGCGGATCGTCAACGACGTTCCGCCCAAGGACCGCGACATCGCCATGGTGTTCCAGTCCTATGCGCTCTATCCCCACATGACGGTCGCGGAGAACATGGCCTTCTCGCTCAAGCTGAAAGGCGCCTCCCAGGCCGAGCAGAAGAAGCGTGTGGGCGATGCGGCGGCCTCGCTCGGCCTGACCCCGCTGCTCGACCGCTATCCCCGCCAGCTCTCCGGCGGCCAGCGCCAGCGCGTCGCCATGGGCCGGGCCATCGTGCGCGACCCGCAGGTGTTCCTCTTCGACGAGCCTCTGTCGAACCTCGACGCCAAGCTGCGCGTGCAGATGCGCGCCGAGATCAAGGAACTGCATCAGCGCCTGAAGACCACCACGATCTACGTCACCCACGACCAGATCGAGGCCATGACCATGGCCGACAAGATCGTCGTGATGCACGACGGCATCGTGGAGCAGATCGGCGCGCCGCTGGAACTCTACGACCGTCCGGCGAATCGCTTCGTGGCAGGCTTCATCGGCTCGCCCGCCATGAACTTCCTCGACGGGCGCCTGGAGGCGGGCGGCCTCGTCCTGCCGAGCGGGACCGTTCTGCCCCTCGACATGCGGCCGTCCGTGCCGACCGGGTCGAAGATAGCCCTCGGCATCCGGCCCGAGCACCTGCAGATCGCCCCGGCCGGAACGCCGGGCTCCATTCCAGCCACGGTCTCGGTCATCGAGCCCACGGGGGCCGACACCACCCTCATCGTCAAGGCGGAGGGCGGCAGCCTCACGGTGCTGCTGCGGGACCGCTGCACCCTGCAGGCCGGGGAGGCCGTGGCCTTGAGGCCCGTCCCTCAGCAGGCGCATCTCTTCGACGAGCAGGGGAAACGCATCGCATTCGTGTGAGAAGCGTACCCTATAACGGAAACGTGAGAGCACCCCTGGCGTTCTCGGGTGTACCCATTCAAAATGGGTTCCAAACGAGGTGCCGCCGTGCTGATCCGCCGCCCTGCCGATATCCTGCCTTCCGAGATCACCCCCCGGGAGGTCTACTTCAATCGCCGCCAGTGGATGGCGGGCGCTGCCGGGCTTGCCCTGACGGCGGCCCTGCCGAAGGGTGTTGGCGCGGCGCCTCTGGCGGCGGCGAAAAGCCCGTTCTCGACGGATGAAAAGCTGACGAGCCGCCAGGACGTCACGAGCTACAACAACTACTACGAGTTCGGCACCGGCAAGGAGGATCCGGCTGCCAATGCCAAGACTCTCAAGACCTCGCCCTGGACCGTCAAGGTCGACGGGATGGTGGGCAAGCCCGCGGAATTTGCACTCGAGGATATGATCAAGGCCTCGGCCCTGGAGGAGCGCATCTACCGCATGCGCTGCGTGGAGGGCTGGTCCATGGTGATCCCCTGGGTCGGGTTCCCGCTGGCGGATCTCATCAAGCGCGTGGAGCCCTTGGGCAGCGCCAAGTACGTGGCCTTCGAGACCGCCTATCGTCCCGAGGAAATGCCCGGCATGCAATCCATGTTTCCGGTGCTCGACTGGCCCTATGTGGAGGGCCTGCGCCTGGACGAGGCCATGAACCCGCTCACCCTTCTGGCGGTTGGGCTTTATGGCGAGACCCTGCCGAACCAGAACGGGGCGCCGATCCGCCTCGTGGTCCCGTGGAAATACGGCTTCAAGGGCATCAAGTCGATCACCCGCATCAGCTTCGTGGAGAAGCAGCCGGAAACCGCCTGGAACAAGCAGGCGCCGAGCGAATACGGCTTCTATGCCAACGTGAACCCAGGCGTGGATCATCCCCGCTGGAGCCAGGCAACCGAGCGGCGGATCGGCGAGGGCGGATTGTTCGTGAAGCGGCGTCCGACCCTGATGTTCAACGGCTATGCCGAGCAGGTGGCAGGCCTCTATACGGGCATGGATCTGCGGAAGCTCTACTGATGACTGGCAGAGCCTCCGTGCAAGGAGCCAAGAAGGGCTTCGCCCTGCCTCAGGTGCCGAAGATTACCGTCTATATCGCAGGCTTCATCCCGGCCGTGTGGCTGTTCTATGCGGGCGTCACCGACCAGCTCGGGGCCGATCCCATGCGCTACCTGGAGCAGGCGCTGGGGTTGTGGTCCCTGCGCTTCCTCATCGGATCCTTGGCGATCACCCCGCTGCGTCAGCTCTTCGGGATCAACCTGCTGCGCTACCGCCGGGCCATCGGGCTCCTTGCCTTCTACTATGCGGCCCTGCACCTGATCACCTATCTCGTGCTGGATCAGGGGCTCGATCTTGCGGCGATTTGGACCGACATCGTCAAGCGCCCCTACATCACCATCGGCATGGCGACCTTCGTCATCCTCCTGCCCTTGGCCCTGACCTCCAACAACGCCGCCATCCGGCGCATGGGCGGGCAGGCCTGGGCGCGGCTGCATCGCCTTGTCTATGTGGCGGCGATCGGCGCAGTGCTTCATTTCGTGCTCGTGGTGAAATCCTGGCCGCCCGAGCCTCTGGTCTATGCGGCTATCGTGGCCGCGCTGCTCGGCTACCGGATCGTCCGTTCCATGGTGAAGAAGCCCGCGCCGAGGCAGCGTCCTGCTTGAAGAGGGGGCGCACTCCGTTAGGATGCGCCCGATAGCGGCAGGGCTTAGCCATTGAAACACAAGACCATCCATCCGGCGTATTTCCTCAAGGCTCTGTTGGTGGGGCTGGCTTTTGCGGGATTGGTCTTTGTCCACTCGCCCAAGGCTCAAGCCCGAGACATCATGGTCTTTGCCGCAGCCAGCCTGAAGAACGCCCTGGATGACGCCAGTGCCGCCTGGACGCGGGAGACGGGCAGGCGGGTTGTAATCTCCTATGCGGCCAGCAATGCGCTTGCCAAGCAGATCGAGGCGGGAGCACCTGCCGATCTGTTCTTTTCTGCCGATCTCGATTGGATGGATTATGTCGCCTCCAAGGGGCTGATCAGGCCCGAGAGCCGGGTCAATCTCCTGGGCAATGCCCTTGTCCTGATCGCACCGAAGGATTCTGCCCTACAAGTCTTTCTGCAGCCAGGACTCGATCTTGCCGCCGTTCTTGGCAGCAATCGACTTGCCATGGGCCATGTGGATGCCGTTCCGGCAGGAAAATACGGCAGGGCTGCTCTGGAAAAACTCGGAGCCTGGGCGGCTGTGAAGGACAAGATCGCCCAGACCGATAATGTGCGGGCCGCGCTCCTCCTCGTCTCCCGCGGGGAGGCGCCGCTGGGGATTGTCTACAGGACCGATGCCGCGTCCGATCCGAATGTGAAAATCGTCGCGACGTTTCCCGAAGGCAGCCATCCGCCGATCATCTATCCGGCGGCGCTCACGGCGGAGGCGAGCCATCCCGATGCGGCCGCGCTCCTCGCATTCCTGCGCTCGGATAAGGCCAAAGCC
>JALYFY010000625.1 GCA_030777385.1 Pseudomonadota bacterium
CGAGTTCCTCTTTCATTTGCTGGTGCGCCTGCTCACAAACCCAGCGCGCCTTGATCAAAGCCGCCAGGCTCTCCAGCGAGACGTCCTCAGCATGGTTGGTCAGGTAGTACTTGCGCTCTCCTGAGCCCCGGCGCTCGCACACCAGCCAAGCCTCCTCACCCGGCCGATGCTGGGCCCCGGACATCACAGGGCCATCGGCGACCCGGATCCTGAGCGCGGCGAAGTCGGCCCTGAGATCTCCCTTGGTGCCACGCCGCCACGAGACGGCCCGCCACATCTCGTCCGACAGGGCGGCAAAGACAGCCTCCGCGCTCTGGCTTTTGGCCGATGGCACCGGGTGCTTGGGCCGCCGGCCAGTCGCTCGCACCGGTGCAGGAGCGATCTCGACATCGGCAGGATAAACCTTCTGGTTCGGCAAGATGCCCACCGCCCAGGTGAGATCCCGATCCGAGAGGCCGTGCCGGAAGTCTGCCGCTTTACCGTACTCGGCATCGGCCAGCACGCAGCCAAAGCGCGCACCGGCTGCTCTGATGCGATCAAGCTCATCCAGCGCCAATTGCCATTTGGGGCGGCTGACGATCGCCTCCGGCACGCCGGCTCTCGTGCGCCGCGACACATCTTCGGCCCAGGCCCGCGGCAGGAACAGCCGCAAGCCCACACAGACCGGCACCTCGGCCCGCGCCAGAGTGAGCGAGACCAGGGCCTGGCAGTTGGCCTTCTTGCCGAGCTGGCCACAATACTGGCGCTGCACGCCCACCGAGTGGATGCCTTGCTTGACCAGGGCGGTGTCGTCGATGACCAGAACGGCGTCCGGCCCGCCCAAGAGCCGCTCGGCTGCCCGCACCAGTTCCTCTTCGAGCGGCTCACATGTCCAGGGTGAGGTTGAGATGAAGTGGTGGAGTTGCTGAACGTCTGCGGGTGCCACGCGGGCGGCCATCGGTTCGATGCTTTTGCGCTCGCCCGGTCCGAGCAGTCCCTGCAGGTAGATGGGCGCCCAGCGGCGCTGCTCGGCCCGCCTGAGCCGGGCCAGAAACGGTGCGAGCCAAGCCTCAAACTCAGCCTGCCAGTCTCCTTTGGTGGAAGCCATCACGGCGCCTCCCGTGAACACCTCCCCATCCTACACCGCTCAAATCTGGCAGAGTAGTGTTAGAGCCTGTCTCGGAACTCATGCTCGGGCGAGCCTGCGGGTGAGAAGGAGGACGGACGCGGCGTAGAGGAAGGCTGTGGCCGAGGCGAGGGTCGCCTCGAAGTCCTTCGCGAGCCGCCGGTTGCGCCCGAGCCACGCGAACAGGCGTTCGACGACCCATCGCCTGGGATGGACCGCAAAGCCGACCTGATCGGGTTGCTTCTTCACGATCTCGACCGCAATGCGCGTGGCAGTCGCAACACGCTCGCCCGCATAGCCCGCGTCGGCGAACACGCGCTGGATGAAGGGGAACGAGCGGCGCGATGCCCGTAGCACCGGGCCTGCGCCGTCGCGATCCTGTATGCTGGCCGCGTGCGGCACGAGCAGGAGGGCGCGCCCGTCCGTATCCACGAGGGCGTGACGCTTACGGCCCATCACCTTCTTGGCGGCATCGTAGCCCCGTGGCCCGCCGCTCTCGGTGGTTTTGACCGATTGGCTGTCGATCACCGCAGCCGATGGGCTCGCCTCACGGCCCGAGCGCTCCCGATCCGCCATGACAAGAGCGTGGTTCACCCGCTCGAACAGGCCCTCGTCGCGCCAAGCCGCGAACCAGCGATAGACGGTGCGCCACGGTGGAAACTCGCGGGGTAGGAGCCGCCAGGGACAGCCCGAGCAGGATGTAGGAGATCGCGTTGACGACCTCCCGCATCGGCCAGGAGCGTGGTCGGCCCTGATCGCAAGGGGGCGGCAGCAGCGGCTCCAGCAGCGCCCACTCGGCGTCGGTCAGGTCGCTCGCATAGCGCAAGCCCGTTCGGCTATGATGCCGACGGGTGGTCGGGTTCCACATCGCAGGTCCCAAGCAGGCTCTGGCGGCTTCTCGAACGCAGTCCACCCAGGACGTTCAGTGCAGGGTCGGACCTCTCAGGCCGACGCGAGCCACTGGCGGGCGGCGTCGCGATTGTCGAAGTGCTGGAGGATGAGCGCCTCCGGGTCGAGCGTCTGCCCCACGCTCTCAATGGCAACACGGTTGAAGTAGAACACGGGCGTGACCAGTGCCACCGTGCGCAGGCCCGCCTCGACGGCGCGCGGGATCCAGTTAGACGACAGCCAGTGCTGATCGTCCGCCCCGATCCACGAACTCTTTGATGTCCCCCAAGAGCTTGGAGGCCCTCCGCTCGGCCAGCACCCCCAGGATGCGCTCGTTCGCCTCCCGGAACTCGCGGCTGGTCGCGTATCCCTTCCAGGTCATGATTACGCACGGCACCTCGGCGTCGTAGCCGACCGTGCATGCGAAGCTAGGGTCGATGACTGGTTCCGCCATGTGTGTCCTCTGGAC
>JALYFY010000626.1 GCA_030777385.1 Pseudomonadota bacterium
GCCTTGGCGCTGAAGCGCTGGGTGTCCTCGGCGTTCCGGCTGCGGGTCGAGACGATCTCGCCCCGATCCAGGAACGCGTCCGAAACCATGATGGCCTGATCGAGCAGACCGCCGGGATTGTTGCGCAGGTCGATGACGAAGCCCGCCACCTTGTCGGCGCCGATGTCGCTCGTGAGCTTGTCGATGCCGGTGCGCAGGCCCTCGAAGGTCTGCTCGTTGAACTGGGTCACGCGCAGGACGCCGATGTCGCCCTCGACCCGAGCCCGCACGGGACGAACCTTGATGGTCTCGCGGTTCAGCTTCACATCCAGCGGATCCTTGGCTTCCTTGCGCTGGATCTTGAGGGTGACCGAAGAGTTCACCGGACCGCGCATCTTGTCGACCGCCTGGTTCAGGTTCAGCCCCTGAACAGGCTCGTCGTTGATGTGGGTGATGATGTCGTTGGCCATGATGCCGGCGCGGGAGGCGGGCGTCTCGTCGATGGGCGTCACCACCTTGACGAGGCCTTCCTCCATGGTGACCTCGATGCCGAGGCCGCCGAACTCGCCGCGGGTCTGCACCTGCATGTCGCGGAAGCTCTTGGCGTCCATGTAGCTCGAATGCGGATCCAGCGAGGTCAGCATGCCGTTGATGGCAGACTCGACGAGCTTCGCCTCTTCGGGCTTTTCAACGTAATCCGTACGAACCTTTTCGAACACGTCCCCGAAAAGGCTCAGCTGCCGGTACGTGTCGGCCGACGCGGCAACCGCGCTCATGCCGGACAGGAGGCTGGTCTGCGACACCATGGTCGCGCTGCCTGCACCGATGGCTGCACCGAGAATCAAGAGAGATAGTTTCCGCATTATCCGCGAACCTTTTCGCTTTGCGATTTCGCCCACCAGGGACCTGGATCTATCGAAGTGCCGTCTTTTCTGAACTCAACATAGAGGACAGGATTGTTCTTTTCTATGGCGGAGCCGATCAAACTCATGAGAGGAGCCTCTCCCATGGCCGCAACGGGCTCGCCTGCCAGCACGAACTGCCCCACATCGACGTTGATTTGGTCCATACCGGCCAGAAGGACATAGTATCCCCCGCCGGCGTTGATGATCAAGAGTCGACCATAGGACCGGAAGGGGCCGGCAAAGGCCACCCACCCGTCCGCAGGCGATACCACGGTTGCCTTCTGGCGGGTTGTGATCGAAATGCCACGCGTCGTTCCGCCGTAGCTGTCGGGAGCCCCGAAGCCGGTCGAGGTCTCGCCGCTCACCGGGCGCGGCAGCAGACCGCGAGCCTCCGCGAACGGGATCTTGGGCGCCAGGCGGGCCGGATCGCGGAAGGCAGCCTGGGCAAACTTCTCCCGGGTCTCGCGCTCCTGGGCCTGGGCGGCCTTGCGAGCCTCCTCGACGGCCCGCTGGGCACCCGAGATCTCCGCCTCCATGCGGTCGATCAGTTCCTTAAGGGTTCCGGCCTGACGGGCGAGGGCCGCAGCCTTCTCCTGCTCGGCGCCCACGTTGCGCTCCACCTCCGCAATGCGGCCCTGGCGGGCCTCCATGAGGGCGGCAAGCCGCTCCTGCTCGCCGTTCAGGGCCGTCAGCTCCCCGTTGAGCGTCGTGCGGTCGGTGGCGATGGCCTCCTTGAGGCGCACCAGCTCGGCCAGATCGGTGGCCAGGATGTCGGCCTCGACCCGCAGCTCGGGCAGCACGGCTCCCAGCATGATCGAAGCGCGCACGGCCTCCAGCATGTCCTCGGGCCTCACCAGCACGGCCGGGGGCGGGCGGCGGCCCATGCGCTGGAGGGCTGCGAAAACCTCGATGATGACGCCCCGGCGGCTGTCGAGCGAACGGCGAATGGCTGCTTCGCTGGCGGCAAGGGTCTGAAGCCGCCCTTCAAGGCCCCGGATCCGGTCCTCGGTTCCGCGGACCCGGCCGGCGGTCTCGATCAGGGCAGCGTTGAGCCTCGCCCGGTCGGTCCTGATCTCCTCGATCTCGGCCTCCAGGCGCTTGCGCGCCTCCGCATTGGCCGTGATGGCCTCCTCAAGAATCTTGAGATCCTGCTCCCGGCGCGCCTTCTCCTCGGCCGTTTCCGCCTGCTGCGGCCCGGCCGCAGGCGCAGGAGCTTGCTGCTGGGCCTTCACGGGGCTCAGGGCGGCAGCAACCATCCATGCGGCAAGAGCAAGGGTCTTGCGGGAGAAAAGCGGATTGAAGTGGATCATCCTTCAGGAATCATCGTGACCGGCGCGATGATAAGGGTGCCCGGCCATGATTGTCAGCGCCCGATAGAGCTGCTCGGCCACAAGAGCCCGCACGATCTGGTGCGGCATAGTGAGCGCTCCGAAGGAAACGACGAGTTCGGCACGCTGCCGCAGCTTGGGATCGAGGCCGTCAGGCCCGCCGATGACGCAGGCGACGCCGGAGCGGCCCTCGTCGCGCCAATGCCTGATTCGCTCGGCGAAGGCCTCGCTGGAAGGGC
Source organism: Pseudomonadota bacterium (assembly GCA_030777385.1). GTDB lineage: Bacteria > Pseudomonadota > Alphaproteobacteria > Rhizobiales > Beijerinckiaceae > Microvirga. Next base: position 2,452 of record JALYFY010000626.1, read on the forward strand.
TCTTGCCGCGCTCGTCGAACACGATCAGCACGGATGTGCCGGCCTTCTCCAGAAGGCTCGCGGCCTCCTCCGCGCGCCGGTCGTCGTCCCGGCGTGCCCGGCTCTCGGGCAGTTCGACGATGTCGAGACCGGCCAGCCCCAAGGCCCGGCCCATGCCCTCGACCCGCTGCCTGTAGCGTTCGACCAGTTCCCGCTCGGGGCCGTTCTTGAGACGGCCCACGGCCAGCAAGCTCAGTCGCACGATACACGCCTTTTCTCATGCCGCATGATCCCTGTCGGGCGGTTTTCACCTGCCCGGATCATGCTTTTAGCTGGCGCGGTCCTGCGGACGGTCGGCGCCCCACATCTTCTCGAGGTTGTAGAAACCACGAACCTCGGGGCGGAAAACGTGGATCAGCACGTCGCCGGCATCGATCAGCACCCAATCGCAGGCAGGCAGCCCTTCGACGCGCGCATTCCCGAACCCCTTGTCCTTGAGGTCCTTGATCACGCGGTCGGCGATCGCGCCTACATGGCGATCGGAGCGGCCCGATGTGACGATCATGGTGTCGGCAAGCGAGGTTTTTCCGGCCAGGTCGATCTCGACCGTGTTTTCGGCCTTCATGTCCTCGATGGATGCCAGGGCGACGGCCCGGATGTCCTCTGCCGGCGGAGCGTCCGCTCCGGAGAGAGGAGGAAGCAGATTGGTGTCCGCTTCGATGGAAGATAGTCGGTTCAGGTTCAGACCCTTTCTCAGCAGCGCTGTCTTGGGCGCCGTTCTTCTAAGATAATGTCGAACGGCCCCATATTTCAACGTCCTCCCTTGGGAGAAGTTCGTCGCATCTGGCGCAGCTTTGTGGATGACAGATGGGAGCGCGGCCCGTGCAGGAACACCCAGGCCTGGGGCTTAGCGTCCGGCAGGGCAAGGGCATCGCTCTCGTTGATCCGCTTCGGTGACAGGGCCACCCCGCTTCTTGAGTGAGCGGCCTTCAAGGTCCAGCCCGGACGGTCGATGACCGCAATCGGCATCATGCGGGAGATGCGCCGCCAGCCGCGCCAGCGGTGGAAGCCCGCCAGGTTGTCGGCCCCCATGATCCAGACGAAGCGCACGCCCGGATAACGGCGCTTGAGATAGGCCAGGGTGTCGACCGTGTAGCGCGCGCCGATCTCCTCCTCGAAGGAGGTCACGTCGATGCGGGGATGATCGGCCATCCTCTTGGCTTCCGCCACCCGCATGGCGGTTGTGGCCAGCTCGCCCGGATCCTTGAGGGGATTGCCCGGCGTGACGATCCACCAGACCCGGTCGAGCCCCAAGCGCCTGAGCGCCATGAGGCTTACATGGCGATGCCCGGCATGGGGCGGGTTGAACGACCCCCCGTAGAGACCGATCCGCATGCCGGGCGCCGCCCGCGGCAGACGGGTCAGGCCCGAGGGCCTGAAGCGGAAGCGGGAGGAGCTCAGCTTCACGGGCGTGTCTGGCCCGTGCCGCGGACACGATACTTGAACGAGGTCAGCTGCTCCACGCCCACCGGTCCCCTGGCGTGCATGCGGCCTGTGGCGATCCCGATCTCGGCCCCGAAACCGAACTCGCCGCCATCGGCGAACTGCGTCGATGCGTTGTGAAGCACGATGGCCGAGTCGACCTCCGCCAGGAAGCGCTCGGCGGCAGCTTCGTCCTCCGTGACGATGGAGTCGGTATGGTGGGAGCCGTAGGTCTCGATATGCCCCATCGCTTCGTCCAGCCCGTCGACGACCCGGGCCGAGATGATCGCGTCGAGATACTCGGTGCGCCAGTCCTCCTCCGTCGCCGCGGTCACCCGCGGATC
>JALYFY010000627.1 GCA_030777385.1 Pseudomonadota bacterium
GTATCGAAGCCGCTGCCGACAAAAACCAGAATGCAGCGGCCGGAACCGGGGGCCTTTCATGTTTGACCAGGAGACGAACGTCGTCGCCTTCAAGCCGCGCGCAGGCGTGGTGCATCATCCCAAGAGCTTGCTGGAGCGGATCTACGCCGCAGGCGTGCTTCCTGTGCGCACCGACGACAGGGCGACCAAGGCGGCCGCCGTGATGCTGCAGGCGCTAGGCTTTCTCGTCATCGAGGAAATCCTCGCCGACGGCACCCCGCGCCGGCTCCAGAGGGGCGAGGCCAAGGCCGCCATGGACCGCCCCTGGCGGCTCTTGAAGCCCGCTTTCTCCGGCGAACCCGGCATTCCGGACGGCTGCGGAGCCTTTCCGGCCTAAAAGCCAGGACTTCACGGCCTCACTTCAGCGTTTCTGTTGGTCCTGACCGCCGCAGGTGGTACCCTGCTGCCCCAGGCTGTCCGCATGCGCGGCCGGCCTATGCGGTTTGGAAAGGGCTGAGTGAATGTCGCCCGCCCAGTCGAGGATCTGCAAGGGCTGCTGGCAGCAGATGCGCATCCCGGTGCCGCTTCACGGCCCGGCCTCCGTGCCGTTCCGGATCTTCGGCATCCGCCCGAGCCGCATGAACCCGAACACCTGCACGGTCTGCGAGCTCATGTTCACGCGCATCATGAAAGCCCGCAAGATCCCGGTCGACGTCTCCATCCTGTTTGCCGATCTCAGAGGATATACGGCCCTGTCGCAATCGCTCCCGCCCGACGCGGTCTCGTCCCTGCTCGATGCTTTCTATGACGAATGTGCGGAAGCCATTTGGGAATACGACGGCCTCCTCAACAAGACGATCGGCGATTCCGTCATGGCCATTTTCAATTTCCCGATCCAGCAGCCCAATCACGCCGAGCAGGCCGTGCGGGCGGCACGCGAGATCCAGCGCCGCTGCGAGGCTCGCCGCAAGACCCTCCTGGCTGAGAACCGGGGCCTTGAAGGAGGTGAGCTCGGAGTCGGGATCGGCATCGATTCAGGCACGGCCAGCTTCGGGGAGTTCGGCCGGTCCCATCGCGACCTGACCGCCATCGGGCCCGTCGTGAACACGGCCGCCCGCGCGCAGGCCGCAGCCGGAACGGGCGAAATCCTGGTGACCCGGAGCGTTTACGACCGGGCCGGGCCCGACTTGGTCAGAGGCGAAGGGCGCGACTATCAGCTGAAGGGATTCGAGGCTCCGGTGCAGCTTTACACTGCCTGATATGGGCTCTGCCGCTCAAGGCCGGTTCAAGGCGGCTTTCATGAATGTGACGGCGTCCGCAGACGCCCACTCGGCAGGGCCCTTGAGCAGCGCGACCTCGCAGCCCGAGCCATCGACCACGAAGGTGGTCGGCAGCCCGACCACATGGCCCGACTTCTGCAGGACCTGCAGGAGCTTGCCCTCAGGATCGGCGTGATAGGCCAAATTCGTGATCCCGTTCTCCTGGAGCCAGGCCTTCGGCTTCTCGCGGTTGCGGGTATCCACGTTGATGGCGACCACCTGGAAATCGGGCCCGCCCAGTTCCGCCTGCAGCTTGTCGAGGGCAGGCATCTCCTCCCGGCACGGCACGCACCAGGTAGCCCAGAGATTCACCAGGATCGTCTTGCCCTTGAAGCTGGACAGGCTCATCGCCTGCCCGTCAGGGCCGGCAAAGGAGATCACCGGCGGCGGCTTGGGCGCCTGGCTCACGCCGACGGCTGCCACCTCGCCTTTCGCCAAAGGCTTCAGGCGCTCGGCCACAGGTTGCGAAGCCCGGCACTCGGCAACTCCCGCCGCCATGGGGTCACGGGGCGCAAAGCCGTACCAGGCCAGGCCTGCCCCAACGGCAAAGAGAGCGACAAGGCCTGCGGCCCAAGATTTCCTGGTTTTCGGTGCGTTCGGCATGGCGGTGATGTGGCGCTTTTCCGCTCAAGCCTCAAGCCCCGGATGCGCGAACGGGCCTGCCGCGCCATCACGATGCCGTGGAGCGCCATGGCGTTTTTCTTCGTCACCTTGCCTCTCGCATCTGCCTTCGCTTCCCGCTATGGTGCGGCCACGTTTCGGAGCCTTTTGATGTCGTCCAGCCTGACCCTTTCCCGCACGGTTCTCGTTGCGGGCCTTCTCGTTCTCGGTCTCTCGGCCTGCGGCCGTCGCGGCGCGCTCGAGCCGCCGCCGGATGCCTCCGCTCAGGCCGCCGAGACCCAGCAGCAGGCGACGACCAGCGACGCGACCCTGCCCTCCCCTGTGGGGACGCCCCGCTCCAGCAGCGCCCGCCGCGGCTACACCGTTCCCAACAAGCCTTTCATTCTCGATCCGTTGCTCTAGGCCGTTTCATGCACCATTTCGCCTATCGCGATGGCGTCCTCCACGCGGAGGATGTCGATCTGCGCCGCCTCGCGGACGAGGTCGGCACCCCGTTCTACTGCTATTCCTCGGCTACCCTGGAGCGGCATTACCGCGTCTTCGCCGAGACGTTTGCCGATACGGACGCCCTTGTCTGCTATGCCATGAAGGCAAACTCCAATCAGGCCGTTCTCAGGACCCTGGGCCGGCTCGGTGCAGGCATGGACATCGTGTCCGAGGGCGAATTGCGCCGTGCGCTCGCCGCCGGCGTTCCGGGCGAACGGATCGTGTTTTCGGGCGTCGGCAAGACTAGGCCCGAGATGGCGTTCGCGCTTGAAAGCGGCATCCTGTGCTTCAACGTGGAATCCGAGCCGGAACTCGAAGCCCTGTCGGAGGTGGCAACCTCCAAGGGAATGCGCGCGCCGGTCTCGATCCGCATCAACCCGGATGTGGACGCCAAGACCCACGCGAAGATCTCGACGGGCAAGTCCGAGAACAAGTTCGGCATTCCGATTTCCCGCGCCCGCGAGGTTTATGCCCGCGCGGCAGCCCTCCAGGGGATCGAGATTACAGGCGTCGACATGCATATCGGCAGTCAGATCACGGATCTGGCCCCCTTCGACAACGCCACGGCCCTCCTGGCCGAGCTCGCCCGCAACCTCATGGCGGACGGGCACAAGCTGCACCACATCGATCTCGGCGGCGGCCTCGGCGTGCCCTACCGGGAGGACAACGATCCCCCGCCGGATCCGCAAGCCTATGCGGCGATGATCAAGCGCCACACCCGGGATCTCGGCCTCAAGCTGGTGTTCGAGATGGGCCGGCTGATCGCAGGCAATGCCGGCGTGCTCGTCGCCAAGGTGATCTACGTCAAGGAAGGCGCCGACAAGCCCTTCG
>JALYFY010000628.1 GCA_030777385.1 Pseudomonadota bacterium
GAGCCTCCCGGCGCGGTGGCGAGCGCCACCGCCAACGCTGCGGCGGGCAAGACGCGTCTTCTCATGCCCTGTCTCCGGACGGATAAAGAAAACCGGCCATCATCGCCGGGATCGGCTCCCCGTCGTCGGCTCCACGCCGTCCGGCAACAACGTGTCCGGCAACTGTGCCCGGTGACAGCTCGCCAATCGAGGCGCCAGGTCGTCAGTCATACATCGCAGGCTGCTGGGGCCAGCCAGATTTGCCAACCCGACAGCACCAGCCGGTTCATGACTTGTCAGGAAAATACCGCTGGTGAACACCAGATTCGTGGCTTCCCCTTGCTGTGCCGCCTGCTCGCGCATGCATCTGTTCGCTTCGGCCACGCAATTGGCGATGCATGTCCCGCGCTTCGGATCAATGGTGAAATATTGTGCACGGCACTCGGCGATGCAGGATCGGCGCTTCGGCTCACACCCGGTCTGCGCCGCCTTGTGGAGGGGCTCCGCCGTGACCAGGGCGAGGGAGGCGGAAACGAAAAGCCGCAGTAGACCCGCAGAATGGCGCATCAGCTATGGACGGATATAGGTCCACCCCTGCTCCTGCAGCTGCACGATACGGGCGATGCCGGTGGGGACGAAGTGTACCTCAGGCAGCAGGCTGATTTCCCTACCCTCCTGCTTCGATTGCGTGCTCAGCGTATTGCCGCAGCCTGAGAAGGTGACTGGCTGCAGCCTGCTAACTAGTGCGGCGAAGCGGTCCCTCACCGGCGAGGTGTCGCTGCGGACCATATTGAGCTCAGGTCCATAGGCAACAATCTCGATCTGCACCGTCTCGCCCGCCTGCTCGTAGAGTTTTGTCAGGCACTCGGCGTTATTGAGCGCGAGGTTCATGATCTCCGGACCGTTTTCGCTCACCTAGATGACGATGCGATGTTGTTTTCTCGCGCTCATCCCGTGACGCGAGGAGGACGCGGCTGACGATTGCGCGCACGCCGGAAAGGAGAGAACGGGCATTGCTTTCGGCGAAGCGAGCAGGAGGGTGGTCAAGCCGAGATGCGGGGTCATGGCAGCTCCGGAGTTAAGTGGAACGTTCAGCTCTGCGGCGCTCCCGCAGGCGCGCCGGATGCCCCCGAGACGGCCGCGCGCTGCGGGAAATTGACGCGGTTGCGGTCAATCCACTCTTGCGCCGGGGTGAACCGCCTCAGGCCTGGCACTTGCGCGGCGATGTTGACGTCCCTCCAAGCGGGATGGAAGCCCGACGCGTGCAACTGATCGAGCCGGCTGAACAGCTGGTCCACCAAGCGCGCGAGCCGGACGTAGCGGTCCGAGCCCTTCGGCCAGTTGTAGGCGGCGAGGATGGTAGGCACCGAGATGGTCGGAACCTCCTGGCCTTCCGGGATGAGCTGTGGGTAGTCCTTCGAGGTCAGGACTGAGGGGGTGTAGAAACCGGGATCCTCGATCTCTACAGGCAAGAACTTGAAGCCGGCATCCCAACGCCCACGCAGGAACGCATCGACCGGCTTCGAGGTGATGAACACGACGGCTGCGATGCCGCCCTCACCCTTGCGCATCTGCTCGAGCGCGGCCGGGTGTGGGATGAAGGTCTTTTCCACGTCGAGCTGGAGGCGCCTAAAGATCAACGGGCCGGAATAGGCTGCAGTAGTGCCGGGCGTGTTGAAGTTAACCCTCTTGCCATTAAGGTCGGCGAGCGAGCGGATCTCGGGGCGGACGAAAATGTGCAGATCTGAGGGGAAGAGGCTGAGGATGTAGCTGATACGCCGGTCGATGTTCGGGACCAGGGTGCGGAACTGCTCGAGCGCATCGGAATTGATGATCGCCGCGTCAATACCGCGCAGATATAGCAGCGCCTCGACGTTCTCCGCTGGGCCGCGTGTGACGACGGGAAGGACATGGAGAGCATCGCCCTCGTCGACCACACGGGCGATCTCGGCGGCAAAGCGAATCGGCGCTCCCTCAAGCAAGCCGCCGGCCAAGCCTACCGTCCAGGCGTTGAGCTTGGTCCTGGTGGCCATTTCGGCCGTATTCATCGGCCGGTCGGCGCGGGGCTGCGCGGCGGTGGGTGAGAGCGGTTGTGTCAAGCCTGTGAGAAGAACGAAGAGGCCAATCCCAATCGCGCGCATCGTGCTCATTGGCTTGCCTTCACGTCTAGGCCGCCCAGAAGCGGCGCCGCATCCTCATCGCCCAGAGCGGCTCCCTTGCGGTACCACGCAGCAGCTGCATCAGGATCGGCAACGACGCCGATCGCGCCGATTGCCTGTAAAAACCGGCGGTCATAAGTCTTTCCCGTCGCAGTCGCGGCTCGTGCAGAGGCGTGTGCGGCTGCCCGCTGGTAGACGAGGCGTGCTGTCGCGACGTCGCCGATGGCGATCAA
>JALYFY010000629.1 GCA_030777385.1 Pseudomonadota bacterium
CATGTGCAGATCGATCCGACCGCTGAGCAGATCGCCGACATGACGATCGCCTGCGCGAGCCACGTGCGCCGCTTCGGCATGGAGCCCAAGATCGCGCTCCTGTCGCATTCGGATTTCGGCGCAGCCGACAGCCGCTCGGCGCTCAAGATGCGCGACGCGCTCGCCTGCATCACCGAGCGGGCGCCGGATCTCGAGGTCGACGGCGAGATGCAGGCGGACACGGCCTTGTCCGAAATGCTGCGCGAGCGGGTCAATCCCAACTCGCGCCTGACGGGCGAGGCGAACGTGTTGATCATGCCGAACCTGGATGCGGCCAACATCGCGTTCCAGTTCACCAAGATCCTGGCGGATTCGCTGCCTGTGGGCCCGATCCTCATCGGGCCGGCGAAGCCCGCGCATATCCTGACGCCGTCGGTCACGGCCCGCGGAATCGTCAACCTCACGGCCATCGCGGTCGTCGAGGCGCAGGCCCTGGAGCAGGATCAGCCGATGCTGATTTAATGGTGGGTGTTCAGAACACTCACTGTCATCCCGGGGCCGCTCAAGCGGAGCCCGGGATATATCCGCTGACGCTGCAGAATGAGCACAGCGGATGACGCCGAAGGGCTCCTGCAAACGTCGCGGTTATGGATCCTCGCTTCGCGGGATCACAGGGGGACGCAATGCGACGGCGGACTTACTCCGCCTTCGCGCTGACGTTCAGCTTGTCGAGAATGGCTTTGGGGTCGGATAGCGTGACCGCTTCCGCGACGCCGAAGCCTGAGGGGTCCTTGGGCGTCGCGTTGACCGTGAGCTTGCCGGGTTTGGCGATGAAGCGGGCAATGGCTTGGCTGAGGGCCTGAGCCTGCTCGGAGCTGCCGATCATCGCGGGCACGACGAAGGCCGCCGCCGACGCATAGGTTCGCCTCAGCGCCTCTGGCGTCGTCTTCTGCTCCTTGGCAGCCTTGGCCATGTAGCGTTCGAACAGGCCCTGGTTCTCGACCGTGAGGTCGAGCGCCTTGGCCTTGGCCCCGACCAAGGCAACAGCAGCGATTGCGGTGTCTGCGTTGAAAAGGTCCTTGCCCACATTGCCGATGCGGCCTGTCAGGCCAATGTTGCCCATGTCCTTGCCCTGGAAGGAGACCTCGTTGAGAGTGATTTCGCTCGCAGGTTCGTTCCAGGTCGCGGCGGCGAGCAGGGACGCGTCGATAGTCTTGTAGCCGAGAGCCACAAGCTCCTTGATGCCATCGTCCGTGCTGTTCGAGGGCAGCGCCATCGTCAGGTTCTGCAACCCGATCCTGATATTGGTCGGAATGGCGTTCACGGGCTTGTCGGCCGTGAGCTCAAATCCCTTGAGGCCAGCCTGAACCTTGACCTTCTTGCCCTCGTCGTCCGTGGTTCCGTCGATGGACAGGCCTGACAGACGCAGCGTTCCCAAGGTTGGGATGAGGCTGCGCGCCGTTGTTGGGTCGAGGTCGTCGAAGGACTTGCCTTGGAGCGTTCTCAGGCCGTCGATGGTTTGGCGGAACGAAAATCCGGTGAGGCTGAACCCCTCGACCTTGACGCGATTGTCCTTGTCGGAAAATTCGAGGCCTTCCCATCGCACATCGGCGGGCTGAGCATCCGTGCCGCCCGTATAGGCAATCCGGTTGATCCGGGTCTGACCGGAGCCGTCCTTGCCCTTGGAGGTCGCCTCGATCCCGGAAGCTTCCATGAAGCCGATCTGGAATGCATCGATGAAGTCGGCAACGGCGGGAAGGAGGCGCGCCTGATCCTCGGACGAGAGATCCTTGCGGTCGGCCATCTCGGTAAAGACCCCGATGGTGCCGTTCCAGGAATCTTTCGTCGGACGCCCCAGGAAGTCCCGGCCGCTGAGTCGGGCGATTCTGAAGGTTACACCTGCCTTGTTGTCGACCATTTCGAGAGCGTCGACGGAGAATCCCCCGTAGATTCTTCGCATCGGGGCTGCGGCGCTGTCGGCCTTAACCTCATAGAGGCCGGCGAATGCAGGCAGGTCCAGATCGTTCATGGTCGTGCGACCGGTGCTGATCAGGACATCGTCCTTGGCACCCTTCGATTCCACCGCAGTCGCCTCGATTGCAGCCGAGGCGATACGGCCCTGGACGATCTCACCCAAAACGGTGTTGCGGTATGTGGTCGTCTGGGTCTGCTTGCCGATGGTTTGCTTAACCCGGGTCTCGGGAATCGTGACCTGCCTTGCGCTGATCCGCTTGAGGCGGCTTTCCATCGACTCCGTCGAGTTCGCGGAGAACAGCGCCTCGATCTCGGCCCGAGACGAGGAGACACCGGAAAACTCGATCCGCTTTGCCTCATATGTCGTTGAGCCGAACGTGAAGCTTACATTGTCCAGGCTGAAGCTGTCGGACGATTGCGCCCAGGCTGCGCTCCAGAGAGGAACCTTGACGGCACCGACCGTGATGCGCTGGCTTCCGTTGTCGACGACCAGGTCGCGAAGGACTGCCGGCTCGAACTGCAGGGCGGCCGAGCCCGCCAGCAGGGCGATTGCGCAGACGCCTGCGCGGTAACCAAGTCTCATGATAATACCCCAAGCCGACCTCGGTTCGAAGCCGGGAGGTCGTGAATAAAATGCTGGAGGAAGAATAGGCCTTTAGATGACGGTTTTACAACGAGAACGAGGTGCCGCAGCCGCAGGAGGCAGTGGCATGGGGGTTCTCGATCTTGAAGGACTGGCCGATCAGGTCGTCCACGAAGTCGATCACGGAGCCGTCCATGTACTGGATGGAAACCTCGTCCACCACCACGGTGGCCCCATCCTTCTCGATAACGAGATCGTCCGCCTGACGGGTCCGGTCCACGTCGAAGGCATACTGGAACCCGGAGCAGCCCCCTCCGTTGACGCTGATTCGGAGGAGGGATCCTGCCGGCTCCGTTGCCATGATCTCGTTGATGCGGCGGGCGGCGCGTTCGGTCAGAGTGATGGCGGTCATGGGCACTTCCAGTCCGATAGAGGACGTAATTCTTGCATAGGCTGTTAAGAGCAAGGTAAGTGCGCGCTGACAAGGCTTCAACCCGGGGATGAGTGTGCGGCCCTTTGGCGAACGATGGCGAGCCTCCTACGCCTGCGATCCATGGGGGAGTCGCGGGCGGCTTTTCCCTGAGGCCGTCTCACCGACCCGCAGCGAGTTTCAGCGCGACCGGGACCGGATCATCCACTCTTCGGCCTTTCGCCGGCTCAAGCATAAGACCCAGGTATTCGTCTATCACGAGGGCGACCATTTCCGCACGCGGCTGACCCACACCATCGAGGTGAGCCAGATCGCCCGGGCGCTGGCCCGTTCCTTGGGTCTGGACGAGGACCTGGCCGAGGCCTTGGCCCTCTCCCACGATCTCGGCCACACGCCCTTCGGGCATACGGGCGAGGATACGCTGGACGAGTGCATGGCCGCCTTCGGGGGCTTCGATCACAACGCCCAGGCCCTGCGGGTCGTGGCCCGGCTGGAGCGCCGCTATGCGGACTATGACGGGCTCAACCTCA
>JALYFY010000630.1 GCA_030777385.1 Pseudomonadota bacterium
GCCTTGGCCGTCGCTATGGTTACGCCTGTCCTTGCTCTTGATCAGCCGGTGGTGTGGCGTGATCCGGACACGGGCTGTGGGTATCTTCTCACACCGCAGGGTGGGGTCGGGATACGCTACCGGGCAGATGGCACCATCGATTGCCCCAAGGTCACCCAGGACGGCGGATCGGCCCGAGGCGCCTTGGATGACATGACCAAGGAGTTGGGGCGCGGCCTCGATGCCCTCAGGCGTGAGTTGGACCGCTTACGCTAACGCCCTGAGGAGAGGCTGTAATACCAACGTGCGCTGATCAGCATCGATAGGCCCAGTCTCGCAGACCGATGGACATGATGATCCAGGGCTGGTCGATGAGCTTGTTCCAAGCCTCACAGCAGAGGTCGACGATTTCCTCGTAGGAGCCGAAGATCCGGTTCGAGAGCCAGTTGTCGCGAACGAACTGCCAGACATTCTCGACCGGGTTTAGCTCCGGAGATCGCGGCGGGAGCGGCAGGAGCGTGATGTTGTCCGGCACGGGCAGTTGAGGCGAGACATGCCAACCTGCTTGGTCGAGCAGCAGCACTGCATGGGCGCCGGGCGCGACCGCTTGGCTGATCTCCTCCAACTGGGCCGCCATGGCTTGCGTGTCGCAATAGGGCAGGACGAGACCCGCGCCCTTGCCCTTGGCCGGACAGATGGCCCCGAAGAGGTAGGCCCAGGCGGTTCGTTGGTCGTGCGGCGCTGAGGGCCTTGTGCCGCGCCGAGCCCAGCGCCGGGTGATCTTGTTCTTCTGCCCGATGCGGGCCTCGTCATGCCACCACAGCTCTATATCGGTGCCGTCCGGCAGACCGGCCCGGATCGCCTCCAGTTCGGCGGGCAGCTTTTTTTAAATGCCTCCATCTCCAATTCATTCTGGGCATAGTGGCGCGGGCGAGCCGAGAGCTTGGCAAAGCCCAGAGCGCGCAGCGCCCGCCCGACCGTCGTCTCGTCGACCTCGATCCGGAACTCCTCCAAGAGCCAGCGCGCCAGGTCCTTGCGTCGCCAGCGCACCACGCCATGGATGGCTGGGATCGGGCCGTTCTCGACCACCCGGGCGAGGGCCTGGCGTTGCTCCTCGTTCAGCTTGGGACGGTTGCCCGGTGCCTTGCCGTTGATCAGTCCGTCGGGACCGTGCTTGTTGAAGCGTAGGACCCAGTCACGCACGATCTGGAGCGTGACGCCGCCGATCCGAGCGGCATCGGTTCGTGAGCCCCCGTCATAGATCTCGGCGAGCGCCAGAAGACGCCGGGCCTGGGCCGCGTCTTTGGTCTGTTTGGCGAGCTGCCTCAGACCCGGACCGTTGAAATCGTCGCGCAGAGCGATCGGTGCAGCCATGACGAACCTCCATCGGTTCGCCACAGCGAGTCAGACTTCCGCCAGCCAGACAACACCCACGAGTCACACTTCGCGCCCGCTGGTATAAGAGCTTGTTGAGCAATTATGTTTTGAGCGCTGCGGTGAGGCGACGGAGCAAGATGCGGCTCATGCTGGCATAGAGCAGCATCTCGCCTGTCTCAGGAAGGCGCTCGTAGTCCTTGGACAGGCGCCGATTGCGTCCAAACCATCCAAGTGTCCTCTCGACCACCCAACGCCGCGGCAGCACATGAAAGCTCGAAGGAATCTGCGGAGGCTCCTGGCCTGGTCTAACCCAGAACCCATGGTCGCCTGTCCACCAATGCTTCGTGATTGTAAGCTTCCAGCCCAGGTGGTCTGCCAGCCAGTCTTTCAGGCCACGATAGGCACTGTCGCCCCACATCAGCTGAACGGCAGGAAACAGGTGCTGTAAGCCGCACAGGAGGAACTCGGCACCCCGTCGGTCGTGAATGTCAGCTTCGTGGACGTATGCCTTCAGGAGCGTGCCTTGTGTGTCGACCAGAACATGGCGCTTGCGGCCAATGATCTTCTTTCCACCATCGTAGCCCCGCGGCCCACCCATCTCAGTCGTCTTGGCCGATTGGCTGTCGATGATCGCGGCGCTCGGCTGGCGCGTGCGGCCGACGCGCTGACGATGGCGCTCGCGTAGGGCCGTGTTGATGCGCTCCCACGTGCCCTCGCGGCACCAGCGGGCATAGTGGTAGAAGACGGCACCTGGTGGGGGATACTCGTGCGGGAGGAAGCGCCACTGCGCTCCCGTGCGCAGGAGATAGAAGACGGCATCGACGATCCTGCGTAGGCTGTAGGTCTGCTTGCGCCCAGCAGGATGGGTGCGGGTGAGAAGAGGCTCGAGCAGTGCCCATTCCGCGTCTATCAGATCACTGGCATAGGGGTTCTCGGTCATAGCCAGACCTCACCTTGGCCGCCCTACGCGGCGTATCGCCCCCAGCTAAAAGCTTCTCTGGATCAACAACATAGACCCCGAAACATAATTGCTCAACAGCCTCTAATCAGACGGTCCGCACTGTTTTCGTGATCGGGCCGGACAAGAAGATCAAGCTGATGCTGGTCTACCCAATGACCACCAGCCGCAATTTCGATGAAGTCCTGCG
>JALYFY010000631.1 GCA_030777385.1 Pseudomonadota bacterium
GCCTTCGCGCCCCTCAAGCATGCCCGCCTCGACTACATGGTCCAGAAGGCGGTGGAGATGGGAGCGGGCGTTCTCCAGCCGGTCCTGACGCGCAGGACCCAGAGCACCCGGGTCAACCTCGAGCGCATGCGGAGTAACGCCATCGAGGCGGCCGAGCAATGCGGGATCCTGTCCATCCCGGAGGTGCGCGAGGAAGAGAATTTAGAGCGCTTCATCAAGGGGTTGGAGAGGGATCGCCTGATCGTTTTCTGCGACGAGAGCGCGCCGGTTTCCAATCCTGTGGACGCTCTGGCCAAGCTTGGGAACAAACAGCCCAGGCTTGTTGTTATCGTGGGACCCGAAGGAGGGTTCACCGATCAGGAGAGAGCGCTTGTCGCCGCCCACGAAAGATGTGTTTGCGTATCGTTGGGACCGCGAATCCTGCGTGCTGACACAGCCGCAGTGGCAGCCTTGGCGATCGTTCAGTCCGTGCTTGGCGATTGGAACTGACCCCATCGCCCGACGACGGCTTAAAAGCCATTAGCCTCTAGCTTCAAAAGCTTAGCAGTTTCCCGCCGACCCGCCCCACTCTTGCCCCATTGCGGGTGAGTTTGGAGCCGCGGATGCAGGCGGGCTCACATGCGCAACAAGGTCATTTCTGAATAATAACGAGGATACCAAGGAAATGAGCTGGGATTTCAAGTTCGGCATCGAGGAGGAGTACTTCGTCAACGATGCCCCCAAGCGCGACATCGCCAAAGCCAAGATCAAGGAATTCTTCGCCGCCTGCCGCGAGAACGTGTCGGGCAGCATCCAGCCCGAGATGCTGGAGCCTCAGCTCGAGATGGCCACCAAGCCGTCCCTGGAATTCTCCGACGCCCGCGCGCAGCTCGCCGCCTTGAGATCCTCCGTGGGAGCGGTTGCGCGCGAGTTCAACCTGTCCATCATGGCCTCCGGCACCCATCCGCTCGCCGTCTGGGCCCGGGTGCGCCCCAATGCGCAGCCGCGCTACGGCAAGGTCATGCACGACCTGCAGATGCTCGGCAGCCGGACGGTGCTGTGCGGCATGCATGTTCATGTGGAGGTGCCGGATCTCGGCCAGCGCGTGGACATCATGAACCGGATCCAGCCTTACCTGCCGCTGCTTCTGGCGCTCTCCACCTCCTCGCCCTTCTGGCAGGCCCAGCGCACCGGCCTTCTCGGCTACAGGCTCGCGGCCTACCGGGAACTGCCGCGCACGGGCTTTCCCGACCTGTTTGAGAGCGCCGACGACTACAAGCGCTACATCGACACGCTGGTAGCCGCCCGCGCCATCGAGAACTCCAGCTATGTGTGGTGGGTGATCCGCCCGTCCCTGAAGCATCCGACCCTCGAGCTGCGCGTGGCCGACAGCTGCACCCGGCTCGACGACACAATCGCGATTGCCGCCCTCTACCGCTGCCTCGTGCGGCACCTGAGCCTGGACACCAAGCTCAATGCCGGGCAGACGGGCGCCTCCCGCGCCATCAACGACGAGAACGGATGGCGGGCGCAGCGCTACGGCATCCACGGCAGCTTCGTCGACGAGAAGACCCGGACCGCCCGGCCCGTGCGGGACATTCTCGAAGAGACCCTGGACATGGTGGCCGAGGACGCCAAGGAGCTCGGCTGCCAACGGGAACTCGATCTCGCCCGCTGGATCGTGGCCCGCGGCACCAGCGCCGACCAGCAGCTCACCCTGTTCACGGAGGCGGTCGGCCGCGGCCTGTCGAACCGGGATGCGCTCGCCGGCGTCGTCGACTGGCTCAGCGCGGAGACAATGGGAGAGACGGCGATCCGGCATTGACGGACGGCATGGCTCCCCGCGTTTTGTCCACCGGTCCCTCATTGCGCCTTGGCCTTAAGCCCCTTATTGAGTTCCGACCCTGAGTCGGCGCGCCTTGAACGCGCTTTTTGATGAGGTGATGCATGGCGCGGGACGTATCCGATACGACCCCTATTGGTGCGCGGTCGGAGCTCGTGGAATGGATCGCCTCCGGCGAGAAGCCGCGCGAGTCCTGGCGGCTCGGCACCGAACACGAGAAGGTCCCGTTCTATAAGGCCGATTCCACCCCCGTGCCCTATGACGGCGGCCGGGGCATTCGGGCCCTCCTGGACGGCATGCAGGCGCGCACCGGCTGGGCGCCGATCATCGAGGACGATCACCCCATCGGCCTTGCCGACGAGGCGGGCGGCGGGGCGATTTCGCTTGAGCCGGGCGGGCAGTTCGAGCTCTCGGGCGCGCCCCTCGAGACGCTGCACGACACCGCCCGCGAAACCGCGCAGCATCTTGCGGACGCAAAAGCGGTTGGCGACGGTCTCGGCATCGGCTTCCTGACGCTGGGCATGAGCCCGCTCTGGACGCGGGCCGAGACGCCCGTGATGCCGAAAGCCCGCTACCGCATCATGACGAACTACATGCCGAAGGTCGGCTCACTTGGCCTCGACATGATGTACCGCACGTCCACCGTGCAGGTGAACATGGACTACGCATCAGAGGCCGACATGGTGCGCAAGCTGCGGGTGTCCCTGGCGCTTCAGCCGATTGCCACCGCGATCTTCGCCAACTCGCCCTTCACGGACGGCAAGCCCAACGGCTACCTGTCCATGCGCTCCAACATCTGGCTCGACACGGACCGGGACCGCACGGGCATGATGGCCTTCGCATTCGAGGACGGCTTCGGCTACGAGCGTTACGTGGATTGGGCGCTCGACGTGCCCATGTATTTCGTCAAGCGCGATTCCACCTATCACGACGTGGCGGGCGCCTCCTTCCGGGATCTCTTTGCCGGCAAGCTCGCGCAATTGCCGGGCGAGCGCGCAACGCACTCCGACTGGGCAAACCATGTCTCCACCCTTTTTCCGGAAGTCCGCCTCAAGCGCTACCTCGAGATGCGCGGCGCGGATGTGGGCAATCTCGAACACATCGTTGCCCTCTCGGCCTTCTGGACGGGCCTTCTTTACGATGATGCCGCCCTCGACGGCGCGTGGGAGCTGGTGAAAGGCTGGAGCGCCGAGGAACGGGAGCAGTTGCGCGCCGATGTGCCGAAGACGGCGCTCAAGGCCACCATTGCAGGACGCCTCGTGCAGGACGTCGCCCGCGACGTGCTGGCGCTCTCGCGGGCCGGTCTGGCGCGCCGCGCCCGCTTTGACGAAGCAGGCCGGGACGAGACCAGGCACCTCGCATATGCGGAAGACATCGTATCCTCGGGCCGCACCCAGGCGGAGCGCCTGCTGGAGCGTTATCACGGCCCCTGGAACGGCTCGGTGGCGGCGGCCTTCAAGGAATACGTGTTCTAGACCTGGCCAGCAATTTCCGACGATCCTGCCGTTGTGACGGCTGTACTGCTCCCAGCAGGCGTTCCCTTGTCATTGAGGGAGCCCACAAAGCAGAGGTTTCAGCGGAAAGCGTACAGGTTCTCACTGGCGAGGCCCTAAGGGCCGCTGACACGGCTCACTGGATCTGCACCTAACGATGCGCTCGTCAGGGGGGAGCATCGGATGGATCCAATATATGCCAATCTACTTCAAGGTCCGATATCATAGGAAAATTTGTTTGCCGGTTCGTACACGTTATAATAG
>JALYFY010000632.1 GCA_030777385.1 Pseudomonadota bacterium
CGCACCTGAGAGTTCTGTGGTGGCCGCCCAGCCTCCCATGCCCCCGCCGAGCACGACGAGAGTGGTAAGTCCCGCGAGAAGATGCCGGTGCAGCGAGCGGTCAGGAGTGAGTGTATGATGGGTCATGAGGCGCCTCCTGCAATTGCCTTGGCGACCGTCTGCATTGGAACGACTTCGTTCGACACCGTCTGGATCTGCCGCACGTTCGGCCGCAAGATCTCATCTTTTGGTCCAAACGCCTTCTGCTCGCCAGCCTGGATCACGAGCACTTGGTCAAGGGCTGCCAGAACGCTCGGGCGGTGTGCCACCACAACGGCAATCCCGCCGCGTTGGCGCACGCTTAGGAGTGCTTGGGTGAGGGCTGCCTCACCTTCGCTGTCTAAATTGGAGTTCGGTTCGTCAAGGACCACCAGGAACGGATCACCATAAAGCGCTCGCGCCAAGCCCACGCGCTGGCGCTGGCCTGCGGAGAGCGCCGCCCCTCCCTCACCAATCATCGTGGCGTACCCGTGGGAGAGGGAGAGAATGAGCTCATGCACACCGGCGAGCATCGCGGCCTGGATGACAAGATCTGGATCGTCATTATTGCGAAAGCGCGCGATATTTTGGGCGACGGTGCCTGCAAACAGTTCCACATCCTGAGGCAAATAGCCGATGTGACGGCCCAGCATCTCGGGAAGCCATTGATCAAGCGAGGCGCTATCAAGACGCACGCGCCCGCGCGCAGGCGACCAGACACCCACAAGGGCTCTTGCGAGGCACGACTTGCCCGAGCCGCTTGGGCCGACGATGCCGAGCCCCGAGCCTGCCCTGAGTTGGAAAGAGATGTCGCGCACCAACGGCCGATGGCCGCCAGGTGAGGTGACGCTTAATGCCTGCACAGAGAATGTGGCGTTGGGCTTGCGCAAGGGTAGCGGCTCGCCGCGGTCCGGCAAGCTCCGGAGGAGGTCGTTAAGCCGTCGCCAGCTCTGGCGAGCCGCAACGAAGCCACGCCAGTTCGCAATGGCAAGCTCGACGGGCGCCAAGGCCCGGGCTGAGACAATCGAGCCTGCGATGATGATCCCGCCTGTAGCCTCACCTTGAATGACGAGATAGGCGCCGACACCAAGCACGGCCGATTGCAGGGCCATGCGCATGATTTTGGAAACCGCGCCAAGGCCGCCCGTCACGTCGGAAAGGCGCTGCTGGCCTGCGACAAACCCCCGATCGGCCTCCAGCCAGCGCTCTGCCACATCGGGACCCATGCCCATGGCCGTGACCACCTCCGCATTACGGCGGCTGGCGTCGGCCAATCCGTGCCGCTGAGCGGCGAGGACAACGGCCTGCGCAGACGCGCGTCGGGACAGCGCCTCGGCAAGCAGGGCGAGGGCGACAAGGATAATGGCGCCGCCCAGCGCTGTCCAGCCGATCAGCGGGTGGAATAGGAAGCAGACCGCGAGGTAAAGGGGAAGCCAGGGTAGGTCGAAGAAGGCAAGCGGGCCACTGGAACCGAGGAAGGTGCGGATCTGATCAAGATCGCGCAAGGGCTGGCTGGCTTCGACCCCCGTGCGCAGCAGCGGCAAGCGCAGGGTGATGTTGAACACCCGCCCCACGAGCCGTTCGTGCAGAGAGGCGCCTACCCGAACCAACATGCGACTGCGGATGAGATCAAGCAGTCCCTGCACGGCAAAGAGCCCGGCCACGAGGAGGGCAAGACCAAGGAGGGTCGGAATACTGCGCGAGGGGATGACCCGGTCATAGACTTGGAGCATGAACACGGAGCCTGTCAGCATGAGCACGTTGACTGCACCGCTGAACAGGGCCACACCAACAAGAGCGCCACTACAGCGCCCGAGAGCACGGGAAAGGTTGGCATTCTCCGACTCAGACGAGCGCACCATGTGCACGAACCTTCTATTGATGATTGATCGACCGGGCCCAACGTCAACGGGCGTGGAGGTAGGACCGGGCGATGATCATCGCCCGGTCCTTCACGCAATGAGGCAGCTCAGCCGATCAGCCAACCATGAGGTCGTTGACATGCATGTGGCCGTTCTCGAAGTCGTCGAGGGTGTCGGCGAACGCTATGAG
>JALYFY010000633.1 GCA_030777385.1 Pseudomonadota bacterium
AGAAGCGCATCATCGCCGAGACCGGCGCCGGCCAGCATGGGGTCGCCACCGCAACGCTCTGCGCCCGCTTCGGGCTGGAATGCATCGTCTATATGGGCGCGGTGGACGTGGAGCGGCAGAAGCCCAACGTGTTCCGCATGAACATGCTCGGCGCCAAGGTGGTGCCGGTGCAGTCCGGCACCCGGACGCTGAAGGACGCCATGAACGAGGCCCTGCGCGACTGGGTCACCAACGTGGCCGACACCTTCTACTGCATCGGCACGGTTGCGGGCCCGCATCCCTATCCGGCCATGGTGCGCGACTTCCAGTGCGTGATCGGCACCGAGACCCGCGAGCAGATGATGCAGGCGGAAGGCCGCCTGCCGGATTCGCTTGTCGCCTGCATCGGCGGCGGCTCCAACGCCATCGGGCTGTTCCACCCGTTCCTGGACGACAAGGACGTGGAGATCTACGGCGTGGAGGCTGCAGGCCACGGCCTCGACCAGCTGCATGCGGCGTCGCTGTCTGGCGGGCGCCCCGGCGTGCTCCACGGCAACCGCACCTATCTGCTCATGAACCATGACGGGCAGATCACGGATGCGCACTCCATCTCGGCCGGCCTCGACTATCCGGGCATCGGCCCGGAGCACGCCTGGCTGCACGAGATGGGCCGGGTGCACTACATCTCCGCCACCGACCAGGAGGCGCTCGACGCCTTCCAGCTCTGCTCGCGGCTGGAGGGCATCCTGCCCGCGCTCGAGCCCAGCCACGCGCTTGCCAAGGTGGTCGAACTCGCGCCGCAAAAACCGAAGGATCACCTGATGGTGGTCAACATCAGCGGCCGCGGCGACAAGGACCTGTTCCAGATCGCCGAGCATCTGCAGGAAAAGATCGTCTGAGGAGAACCTCATTGTCATCCCCGGTGGCCGCAGGCCGGGAAGGGGATCCACTCACACCCTCGGCGCTATGGATTCCCTTCCCCTGCGATGGCTTGCGCCATCTCCGGCCGGGAATGACAGGGAGGTTGGCACCCCGCTGTCATCCTCAGCCACTCTGTCATCCCCGGCGAGCGCAGCGAGGGAAGGGGATCCACGATCAGGCTCAGCACATTGGATTCCCTTCCCCTCCGCTACGCTCCGGCCGGGAATGACACCGAGGGCAGAGCCATGAGGTCAGCGCCACCCTGTCATTCACAGCCATCTCGTGTCATCCCCGGCGAGCCGCAGGCGAGGGAAGGGGATCCACGATCAAGCGCACCGCAATGGATTCCCTTCTCCTCCAGTGCGCGTCCTTCCGGGAATGACATCGGTGATGTGTAGGCTCTTTCCTGTTGCGAAGGGTTTTAACTTTCTTCCGTCCCCGTGCTAAAGACCCCGCCCATGACCCAACGCATCGAAGCCCGCTTCCAGAAGTGCCGCCAGGAAGGCCGCGCCGCCCTCGTCACCTATGTGATGGCCGGCGACCCGGATCCCGAGACGTCGCTCGAAATCCTCAAGAGCCTGCCCCGGGCCGGGGCCGACATCGTCGAGTTCGGGCTGCCGTTCACCGACCCAATGGCCGACGGCCCGGCGATCCAGGCGGCGGGGCTGCGCGCCCTCAAGGTCGGCCAGGACCTGGCAAAGACCCTCGACCTGATCCGCCGCTTCCGGGCTGAGGATGCCGAGACGCCCGTGATCCTCATGGGCTATTTCAACCCGATCTTCGTCTATGGCGTCGACAGCTTCCTCGTCGATGCCAAGGCGTCCGGCGTCGACGGCCTGATCGTCGTCGATCTGCCGCCGGAGGAGGATGACGAGCTCTGCCTGCCGGCTCTTAAGGCCGGCTTGGCCTTCATTCGCCTTGCCACCCCGACCACGGACGACAAGCGCCTGCCGGCGGTGCTTAGCAACACGGCGGGCTTCGTCTATTACGTGTCGATCACCGGCATCACGGGGGCAGCGACGCCTGATTTCGGCAAGGTCGCCACGGCGGTCGAGCGGATCAAGCGTCATACGCCCCTTCCCGTGGTGGTGGGCTTTGGCGTGAAGAGCGGGGCGCACGCGGCCGCCGTGGCCCAAGGCGCCGATGGGGTCGTGGTGGGCTCGGCCCTGATCGACGCCCTGAAGGGCACCCTCGACGATCAGGATCGCGCAACGGCAGGTTCGGTCGAGGCCGTGACGAGCCTGGTGAAGGAGTTGAGCGAAGGCGTGCGCTCGGTGGCAAAGCGCGCGGCGGCATAATACATAACGAAAAGGCCTCCTCGTCCCGAGGAGTCTTGAGTCGAACTCTCTGCCTCATCCTGAGGAGCCGCGTGAGCGGCGTCTCGACGGAGGATCCGGAGAGCACTGGAGACGCCCTGATCCTTCGAGACGGCCTGACGGCCTCCTCAGGATAAGGGCTTGAAAAGCGCTCCTGACAGAGAAGGGTAATGCGATGAACTGGATTTCCGAAGTCGTCCGTCCGAAGATCAAGACGCTCTTCAAGCGCGAGACGCCGGACAATCTCTGGATCAAGTGCCCGGAGACGGGCCAAGTGGTGTTCCACAAGGATGTGGAGGCGAACCAGTGGGTGATCCCCGGCTCCAACCACCACATGCGGATATCCGCAACCCAGCGCCTGCAACTCATGTTCGACGGTGCCACCTGGCTCGACGTGGCCCTGCCGGAAGTGGCCGTCGACCCGCTGAAATTCCGCGACGAGAAGAAATACATCGATCGCCTGAGGGATGCCCGCGCCAAGACAGGCCAGCAGGATGCCTTCAAGGTGGGCTTCGGCCGGGTCGACGACCTGCCGATGACCATCGCGGTGCAGGATTTCGGCTTCATGGGCGGCTCGCTCGGCATGGCGGCCGGTGAGGCCTTCATCAAGGGCGCCGAGACCGCGCTCGACAAGAAGACGCCCTACGTGCTCTTCGCAGGCTCGGGCGGCGCGCGCATGCAGGAGGGCATTCTGTCCCTCATGCAGATGCCCCGCACCACGGTGGCGATCCGCCGCCTGCGCGACGCCAAGCTGCCCTACATCGTCGTGCTCACCAACCCGACCACAGGCGGCGTGACGGCGTCCTACGCCATGCTGGGCGACGTGCATCTGGCCGAGCCCGGCGCGCTCATCGGCTTTGCCGGCCCGCGCGTGATCGAGCAGACCATTCGCGAGAAGCTGCCCGACGGCTTCCAGCGCGCCGAATACCTGAAGGAGCACGGCATGGTGGACGCGGTGGTGCACCGCCACGACCTGAAGGCGACGGTGGCCCGCCTGTCGCGCCTGTTCACCAAGGCTCCGGCCGTGGAACAGGCCGCGGCTCCGGTCGCCGTCGAAGTGACGGCCGCGGCTGCCGAATAAGCAGGATCAGGGCGATGGATTCCTCCGATGCGCTGATCGCGCGCTTTCTCGCCCTGCACCCCAAGACCATCGACCTGTCCCTCGGGCGCATCCAGCGGCTGCTCGCCCAGCTCGGCCATCCCGAGCGCCGCCTGCCGCCGGTGATCCATGTGGCCGGCACCAACGGCAAGGGCTCCACCATCGCCTTCATGCGGGCGATCCTGGAAAGCGCGGGGCTGGCCGTCCACGTCTATACCTCGCCCCATCTCGTGCGCTTCCACGAACGTATCCGGCTGGGCCGGCTCGGCGGCCGCGGCCGGTATGTGACGGAAGACAGGCTCGTCGAAGCCTTCCGGCGCTGTGAGGCGGTGAACGCGGGCGAGCCCATCACCGTGTTCGAGATCACGACCGCGGCGGCCCTGCTGGTCTTCTCGGAGGAGCCCGCCGACGTGCTGCTGCTGGAAGTGGGCCTTGGCGGCCGCTTCGACGCCACCAACGTCATCGACAGGCCGGCCGCTGCCGTGGTCACGCCCATCGGGCACGATCACGCGGAGTATCTCGGCACCACCCTGAAGGCGATCGCGGGGGAGAAGGCCGGCATCTTCAAGCGCGGCTGCCCGGCAGTCATCGCGCCTCAGGACTACCAGGAAGCCGACCAGACCCTGCGCGACGCGGCGGAGCGCATCGGCGCCTCACCACTTCTCGTGGGCCAGCAGGATTTCTCGGTGCATGAGGAGGGCGGGCGCCTCGTCTATCAGGACGAGAAGGGGCTCCTCGACCTGCCGCGCCCGAAACTCATCGGGCGGCACCAGTTCGTCAATGCCGGCACGGCGATCGCAGCCCTGCGCGCCGCAGGCTTCGAGGGGTTCGAAACCTCCGCATTCGAGGCGGGCGTCACCCGGGCCGAGTGGCCTGGCCGCCTGCAGCGCCTGAACCGGGGCCGCCTGCCGGAAATCGCGCCGTCCGGCTGCGAGATCTGGCTCGACGGGGGACACAACCCCGACGGCGGCCGGGTGCTTGCCGCCGCCATGGCCGACCAGAGCGAGCGCTCGGATGCGCCCCTCGTGCTCATCGCCGGCATGCTCGGCACCAAGGATTCGGCGGCGTTCTTCAAGAACTTCTCAGGGCTTGCCCGGGAGGTGATCGCGGTGCCGATTTCCGGGCAGATCGCCGCGCGCCCAGCGGAAGAAGTCGCGTCCATCGCCGGAAGCGTGGGGCTCACCACCTCCACGGCAGCCAGCGTCGAATCGGCTCTCGCCTCGCTCCACAACTATGTCTGGGACCGCCCGCCCCGGGTTCTGATCTGCGG
>JALYFY010000634.1 GCA_030777385.1 Pseudomonadota bacterium
GCTTTAGGCTCCTTCCACGAGCACGAATTCAGCGATGCAGGCGCCGTCGCGCTTGGCCTTGGCGGCCTGGTATTCGGGGGAGTTGTAATAGGTTCTCGCCTGCTCCATTGAGTCGAACTCGATCACCACATTGCGGGCGCGCGCCTCGCCTTCGAGCGCCTCGTAGGCGCCGCCGCGCACCAGCGGCCGGCCGCCATACTGGCGGATCGCTTCCGTCGCGCCCTTGGCGTATTCCGCGTAGGCCTCGGGATTGGTGACGGTCACGCGGGCAATGACATAGCCTTTGGGCATGGGGCGCTCCTCCTTGATTTGGCGTGACGCAGCGAACGCCAGAGGAAGCTTATCGTCAAGCCGGCGTTCGGGAGATTTCCCGCACGATCGCTTCCGCAGCGGCCTTAGGATCCGCCGCCTTGAGGATAGGCCGCGCTACGACGAGGTGGTTGGCGCCGAGCCGGATTCCCTCGGATGGGGTGACGATGCGCTTCTGGTCGCCCGCGTCGGATCCTGCCGGGCGAATGCCGGGAGTCACGATAAGACGATCCGGACCGACGATGGCGCGCACGCGCTCCGCCTCCGGCGCCGCGCAGACGATGCCGTCCACGTTGAGGTCACGGGCCTGTCCGGCGCGGCGCGCAACGAGGTCGGCGGCCGAGACGGGTGCGTAGCCTGCCTCGACAAGATCGTTGTCGTCATAGGATGTGAGCACGGTCACGGCGAGGATCTTCAAGGAAGATCCTGCTTTGCCAGCCACGGCCGCCCGCATGGTCTGCGGATAGGCGTGTACCGTCAGGAACGTGGCGCCGAGCCGCGCCACCGAGCGCACGCCTTCCTCCACGGTGTTGCCGATGTCGTGGAGCTTGAGATCGAGAAAGACCTTCTTGCCTTGATCGATCAGCTCGCGGGCCAGCTCAAAGCCGCCTGCGTAAGCCAGCTGGTAGCCGATCTTGTAGAAGGTGCCGGCCTCGCCGATGCGCCCGACCAATGCGCGCGCCTCTTCGACGGATGGAACGTCGAGACCGATAATGAGCCTGTCGCGAATGTCGCCTTCGGGAACGGGATTCGTCGGAAGGGACATCGCAGCGCTCATGGAGTGTTGGCCTTGTTGTAGACCCAGACGCGGGCCGGGGGAAGGTTGCGCCAGATCCGGTTGGAGGCGCGGGCTTTGTAGTCTTTCGAGCGCGCCGGGATCGGCGGCACCACCGCATAGGTGAACTGGATGAAGGGCGCACCGGGATGCGACATGCCCTGCGCGGTGTCCAGAAGAGCCAGGCGCTGGTCCATGGGCTTGGTGAAGAGCGGCAGGCTCGACACGATGGCCGCCGCAGGCTCCATCAGGATGCCGGAGAGGGTCTCCTCAAGATCGTAGGCATCCCCCTGGATGATCGTCGCCTTCGGGAAGCGCCGCTTCAGGAGCTGGCAGAATTCGGGGCTGTACTCGATGAGGACCAGGCGCTCCTGGGCCACGCCGCGCCGGATCAGGGCGTCGGTCACGGGGCCGGTGCCAGGGCCGAGCTCGATCACGGGACCTGGAATGCGTGGGTCCACATAGGACGCCATGGTCCTGGCCAGGATCTTGCCGGAGGGGGTGACCGCTCCGACCATGAGCGGCCGTTCGAGCCAGGACCGCAGGAAGCGGGCTTCATCCTTGAAGCGATCCTTGCCGGCGGGGAACTTCCGGGCCGTAGGCCGTTGAAACGACTGAAGCACTAAGCTGTCCCCTTGCGCAGCGGATCACAGTGGCTGTTTAGAACCTAGGCATCGGACCCAAAAGTGGAAGGCACTTTTGGGATTGATCCGATGCTTATCCTCTTAGACAGCGCATCGTCTAGAGCGGAAAAACCGGATCCACTTTTCCGCACGATGCGCTGGGGAAAACGACCGTCAAGTTAAGTTGATCCACCCAAGCCATCCAAAAACTCGCGAAAACGCGAGAAAAATCCCGAGCTCTCCGGGTGATTTTCCTTGGAGCACTCCTGGTCGAACTCCATCAGCAGCTCGCGCTGACGCTTGGTGAGCTTCTGCGGGGTTTCCACAACAACCTGAATGTAGAGGTCGCCCACGTCGCGCGAGCGCAGCACCGGCATGCCCTTGCCCTTGAGGCGGAACTGCTTGCCGGTCTGCGTGCCTTCGGGAACCTTCACCAGCGCTTCCGAGCCCCCGAGCGTCGGCACGCTGAACTCGCCGCCGATCGCCGCCGTCACCATGGAGATCGGAACGCGGCAGAACAGGTCCGCGCCGTCGCGCTGGAAGAACGGGTGGGCTTTCAGCGACAGGAAGATGTAGAGATCGCCCGCAGGCCCGCCGCGCAGGCCCGCCTCGCCCTCGCCGGCCAGGCGAATGCGCGTGCCGTCCTCGACGCCTGCCGGAATGTTGACCGAGAGCGTGCGCTCGCGGGTGACGCGGCCCGCACCGCCGCAGTTGCCGCACGGATCGTCGATCACCTCGCCGCGCCCGTGGCAGTTGGGGCAGGTGCGCTCGATGGAGAAGAAGCCTTGCGTCGCCCGCACCCGGCCGGCGCCGCCGCAGGTGGGGCAGGCCTTGGGCTTCGAGCCCGGCTTCGCACCCGATCCTGAGCAGACCTCGCAGGTGATGGAGGTGGGGATCTTCAGCTCGGCGGTCTTGCCGTGGAAGGCCTCGTCGAGGGAGATCTCGAGGTTGTAGCGCATGTCGGCGCCGCGCTCGCGCCCGCCGGCGCCCCGGCCGCGTCCGCCGCCCCTGCCGTTGTCGCCGAAGAAGTTTTCGAAGATGTCCGACATGAAGTCGGAGAAGTCGCCGTTGAAGCCCGCTCCGCCCCCGGGTCCGCCATTGGCGAAGGCCGCATGGCCGAAGCGGTCGTAGGCCGCGCGCTTCTGCCCGTCCGAGAGGGTCTGGTAGGCCTCGTTGATTTCCTTGAACTTGACCTCGGCCTCGTGGTCGCCCGGGTTGCGGTCCGGGTGATACTGCATCGCGAGCTTGCGGAAGGCGGATTTCATCTCCGCTTCAGTGGCGGTCTTTGCGACGCCGAGAACTTCGTAGTAATCGCGCTTGGACATGTCAGGCGCCCCCGGGAGCGGCCACGCGCTCCGTTAGTCTGCCGGCCCGCTTCGGATGCGCCAAACGGCAAACGGCTCCGGCATCTTTTGCCGGAGCATCGCGAAGATCGGTCGGTTGATCGGTCATTGTTGGTCTAGCCATTTCACGAAAACGGCACCCGGTCATGAAACCGGGTGCCGAATTCCTTAAAGAGCGCTCATGGTTCAAGCGCGCTTTTTCTTGTCGCCTTCGTCGACTTCCTGGAAGTCGGCGTCGATGACGTCGTCCTTCTCGGCCGTCTCGCCTTCCGGCTGCTCGCCGCCTTCACCGCCGGCTTGAGCCGCTGCATACATGGCTTCGCCGAGCTTCATGGAGGCCTGCATCAGGTCCGTGGTGCGGGCCTTGATGACCTCGACGTCCTCGGCCGCCAGCGCCTGACGCAGCGCGTCGATGGCGGTGGTGATGCCCTGCTTGTCGGACTCGGAGACCTTGTCGCCATGCTCGGCAACCGACTTCTCGGTGGCATGGATCAGGCTCTCGCCCTGGTTCCGGGCCTCGACCAGCTCGCGGCGCTTCTTGTCTTCCTCGGCGTGAGCCTCGGCGTCCTTCACCATCTTCTCGATGTCGGCATCCGACAGTCCGCCGGAGGCCTGGATGCGGATCTGGTGCTCCTTGCCGGTGGCCTTGTCCTTCGCCGTGACGTTCACGATGCCGTTCGCGTCGATGTCGAAGGTCACCTCGATCTGCGGCACGCCGCGGGGTGCGGGCGGAATGCCCACGAGATCGAACTGGCCGAGCAGCTTGTTGTCCGCCGCCATTTCGCGCTCGCCCTGGAAGACCCGGATGGTGACCGCGTTCTGGTTGTCTTCCGCGGTGGAGAACACCTGGCTCTTCTTCGTCGGGATCGTCGTGTTGCGGTCGATCAGGCGGGTGAACACGCCGCCGAGCGTCTCGATGCCCAGCGACAGCGGGGTCACGTCGAGGAGGAGCACGTCCTTCACGTCGCCCTGGAGCACGCCTGCCTGGATGGCCGCGCCGATGGCCACGACCTCATCCGGGTTGACGCCCTTGTGGGGCTCCTTGCCGAAGAAGTTCTTCACCACTTCCTGGATCTTGGGCATGCGGGTCATGCCGCCGACCAGAACCACCTCGTCGATGTCGCCAGGCGAGATGCCGGCGTCCTTGAGCGCCTTGCGGCACGGCTCGATGGTCTTCTGCACCAGGTCGTCGACGAGCTGCTCGTACTTGGCGCGCGAGAGCTTCAGCGCGAGGTGCTTGGGACCGGAGGCATCCGCCGTGATGTAGGGCAGGTTGATCTCGGTCTGCGCCGCGGAGGACAGCTCGATCTTGGCCTTCTCGGCTGCTTCCTTCAGGCGCTGGAGAGCGAGCTTGTCCTTGGTCAGGTCGATGCCCTGCTCCTTCTTGAACTCGGCCGCCAGGTACTCGACGATCCGGTTGTCGAAGTCCTCGCCGCCCAGGAAGGTGTCGCCGTTCGTGGACTTCACCTCGAACACGCCGTCGCCGATCTCGAGGACCGAGACGTCGAAGGTGCCGCCGCCGAGGTCGTAGACCGCGATCATGCCGGTCTGCTTCTTGTCCAGGCCATAGGCCAGGGCAGCCGCGGTCGGCTCGTTGATGATGCGCAGGACCTCGAGGCCGGCGATCTTGCCCGCATCCTTGGTGGCCTGACGCTGGGCGTCGTTGAAGTAGGCCGGAACCGTGATGACGGCCTGCGTCACCGGCTGCCCGAGATAGGACTCGGCCGTCTCCTTCATCTTCTGAAGGGTGAAGGCGGAGATCTGCGAGGGCGACATCTGCTTGCCGTCGGCCTCGACCCAGGCGTCGTTGTTGCCGCCCTTCACGA
>JALYFY010000635.1 GCA_030777385.1 Pseudomonadota bacterium
ACTCCATTTCGAAACCGATCCCCACCGAGGTGCCGCCCTGCGCGTTCACCTCGCCCTGCGCCTTGAGACGCCGCGTCAGGTCGATATCGACCGTGACGCCGCTTTCCTCCGGCTGGGCACCGGCTCTGACGCCCACGCGAACATTGTCGCTGATGTAGCGCGAGACCCCTACCGCCGGACCGCCGCTTGCACCAAGGGTAATGTCGAGGCTGTCGACGCCAAGCGACCGGCGCAGGCTCTCGAAAGCATCATTCCCTGAACCGCCGGAGAGCTGGGCAACCGCTTGTGCAAGCTGCAGCGCCTGACCTGCCGACAGGCCGCCCGATGGCCTCTGGAACAGGATGCGTGACAGAACCTCATCCTGAGGCAGGTCGGGCGTGGAGCTGAAAGTGAATTCGGGACTCGACGCAGGTCCGGTCACCCCGATCCGCGCCGTCACGTCACCGGCCTGCGTTTCGGCCAGGAAGTCGAGCGATGGCGTGAGATCGCCGGTAAAGTCCAGCCGGCCCCGGACGAAATCGATCCGCTGACCCAGAAGATCGAAGCGGCCGCGGCGGAGTTCGAATGCGCCGATGGCGATAGGATCACGCGTCGAGCCCTGCAGGCGCAGGTCGCCGCCGAGTTCCGCATTGATGCCCCTGCCCCTGACGAAGATGCGATTCTGAGCGCTCAGGGTCAGATCGAGATCGGCGCTGAACGGGGTGCCTCTCGAAGCAGCGGACTGCCGCCTTTGTGCGAGCGCAAGGCGCGCGGCAGCGGTGGGCGTGGGCCGCACGTGCTTGGTTCCCGGCAGGGGCCTCAACGTCGTGGGCAAGCGGTCGGGCACGGAGACATTCATGGTGATGATGTCGACCCGGCCCGCAGCCCGCGGCCGGCTCAGGAGCGGTCCGGAGATGATGAGATCCAGGTTCGCACTGGCCTCGACCGTCTCATTGGAGACGAGCTGGGCGCGATCGCCGCTGATGCGGATCTCGCCCGGCAGGCCTGCTGCAGGATCGATGGTGACCTGCCCTCTGGCCGCAAGCGTACCGCCATTCGGCGTCTGCGCGCTCAGGCTCTCGATGGCAAGCACCTTCCCTCGTGCCGTAAGTCGTCCTGAGATGCCGTTCAGCTGGATGCCCTGCAGCGAGTCGACGAAGCTGCCGTTGGCGATGGTGACAGACCCCTGGATCCGCGGATCGGCGAAGGTGCCGGCAATGGACAGATCGAGGTTGGCTGCTCCCGTAAGGCGCCGGCCCGCCGGTGAAAGGACGCTGTTGGCAACGGCAAGGTCGGTACGGCCTGCAACCCTGATAGCGAGGTCATCGGCAGGATTCAAGGGAAGACCCCCTGTAACCTGCAGGGTTCCGGCCCGCCCCAGGTTCACCCTTGCGTCGATGGTCGCGCGCTGATCGGCGAGACGGCCCTGCGCCTCGATGCCGACCGGCGGCAGGCCAGCCTGACGGGTTTGAGGGGTCGCGAGGCCGGATACATTGAGGCGATAGGTGCCGCCCGGATTGTCGAGCGTGCCGGCAATGGTGGCACTTCCATTCACGGTGCCTGCGAGGCCAAGGCCCGGCACCACAATCTCCGCCGCCTGCAGTGGCAGGCTGCGAATATCCACCGAGAGATCGAGCCTGTTGCCCACTGTGCCGGACACAGCCACACGGCCCTGGTCAGCAGCAATCACGACGTTGGACAGGGTGACGTCACCGCCCTGCAGTGTGATGGTGGCGGGCTGTGCCAAGGCTAGCCGCCTGCCGCCCCGGCGTGCCGAGAAACTGGCAAGCTCGATGCGTGTCGCATCGCCTGGGACGACCCGGCCCTGTGCATCGAGGTTGAAGCCCTGCCCAACAGCAGAAGCCGTGAAGCGCGACGCCTCGGGCGTGCCCTCCGCAACGAGGCGCACCGTCCGATAAGTCTGGCCGGCGGCGGTCAGCGCATCCGCCGTAACAGTGCCGTCAATTACGGGGCGACGGTAGACATCCGCAACGGCGAGCCTCGCCTCGAAGTCCCGCACCGTGACATCGGCCACTGCAAAGCGGGAGCCGTTTGCGGTGATCGCCACATCCTGTCCGCCGTTGCGCACGGTGAGTGAAACCACTGCATTGAGTGCGCCATCGAGCTTCGTCAGCACGAGCGGGCTGAGATCGTCGAAGTTGCTGCCTGATAGGGAAATCTCGCCCTGTGCCAACTGGTCTGGGCCCAGGCGGAGATTTCCGTCGAGGGCCACGGAGCCGATGTCGATATCGAGACGGTCCAGGAGCCACCCGCCCTCCGGCGGCTTTGCGAGGTGAACGGTGCCTGTCGCAGGCTTTCCGCTGACCTGTCCATCGAGCGTGAGAGCCGCATCGAGCGCACCGGTTACGTCCTTGGCATCAAGATTGATCGCGAGGCGCGGAATGGCGCGGCCAAGCGCACGCACATCGGTAAGGGTAGCTGTTCCGGTCACATCGGGATGCTCAAGGGATCCTGAGAGCCGCGCCGTCACTGCGGCCCGCCCCGCTGAAATGCGCTCGTCCACGCGCCTCAACTCGTCGATGGTAATGTTGAGACCAAGATCGGCGGCGGACTGCGTAGCCCGCCCGTCCACGCGGGCATCGAGGTGAGCGCCGTCCACACGAAGATCCTCGAAGGCGAAGCCGTTCGGAATCCGGCGCACGATGCCGGCCGCCGTGACCGTGCGGCCCAGAAGGCCATCGAGAGCAGGCGTTCCTGTGGAGAGATCCTGCAGCCTCGCGTCAATTGCCGCTCCGATATCATACCGGTTGGGATTGCCCGTAAGCCGCGCCGTCAGGGAGGCTGAACCGCGCAGCGGCCGGTCCGCGACACCGGAGAAGGGCGCGAGCGCCGGGATGTTGGCCTCAAGAGTGCCGTCGAGGAGGGAGCCTCCTACCCGTCCGGTGAAGCCTGCCCGTGCCGTCGTCGTCTCGATCCTTGCGGTCTCGACCGTCGCAACGCCCTCGAGATCGAAGGAGCCGCGGGAGTTTACCGTGAGAGTAGGCCCCAAGGCACGGGCGAGCGCCCGGTCGGCAGGCTGGATTCCGCTGGCGTTTGCGTCGATGGCGAACGAGAAGCGGTTGGGGGGCGTCGTGCCCTCGACAGGGTTCATGGTCACGCGGGCA
Source organism: Pseudomonadota bacterium (assembly GCA_030777385.1). Classification (GTDB taxonomy): domain Bacteria; phylum Pseudomonadota; class Alphaproteobacteria; order Rhizobiales; family Beijerinckiaceae; genus Microvirga. Next base: position 3,105 of record JALYFY010000635.1, read on the forward strand.
TTCAGCGCCTGCAGGGAGCCCTGCGGGAGCCTGACCTCCGCAGCATCGAGAGTGCCGTTGATGCGTGGTGCGGT
>JALYFY010000636.1 GCA_030777385.1 Pseudomonadota bacterium
TTGATGGTGCCGGTGATGACGTCCACCGACGGGCGCTGCGTGGCCATGATGAGGTGGATGCCGGCGGCGCGGGCCATCTGGGCGAGGCGCTGGATCGCCCCCTCGATGTCCTTGCCGGCGACCATCATCAGGTCGGCCATCTCGTCCACGATCACCACGATGTAGGGGAGCGGGTCGAGCTCCATCGCCTCGTCGGCGTAGGTCGCCTCGCCCGTATGGCGGTCGAAGCCGGTCTGCACCGTGCGGGTGATGACCTCGCCCTTGGCGCGCGCCTCGGCGAAGCGCTCATTGAAGCCGTCGATGTTGCGCACGCCGAGCTTCGACATCTTCTTGTATCGCTCCTCCATCTCGCGCACCGCCCATTTCAAGGCGATGACCGCCTTCTTGGGATCCGTGACCACGGGCGTCAGCAGATGCGGGATGCCGTCGTAGACCGACAATTCCAGCATCTTGGGGTCGACCATGATGAGGCGGCACTCCTCGGGCTTGAGGCGGTAGAGGATGGAGAGGATCATGGTGTTGATGGCCACCGACTTGCCCGAGCCGGTGGTGCCGGCCACCAGCAGGTGCGGCATGCGGGCGAGGTCCGCGATGACGGGCTCTCCGCCGATGGTCTTGCCGAGGCACAAAGCCAGCTTCTGCTTGGTGGCCTCGAAGTCGTGGGAGGCGAGGAGCTCGCGCAGGTACACGGTCTCGCGCTTGGTGTTGGGGAGCTCGATGCCGATGGCGTTGCGGCCCTGCACGACGGCGACGCGGGCGGAGACGGCCGACATGGATCGGGCGATGTCGTCCGTGAGCGAGATGATGCGGTTCGACTTCGTCCCTGGTGGAGGCTCAAGCTCATAGAGCGTGACCACCGGACCGGGATGAACATGAATGACCTCGCCCTTCACGCCGAAGTCACGGATGACCTTTTCGACCCTGCCAGCCCGCTCTTCAAGGATATCCTCGGTCAGAACCTCACCTTCCCGCTCCGGCGGCTGAGCCAGGAGGTCGATGTCGGGAAGCTCATAGCCCCCGCTCTTTGCACGCTCGTGAACCGGGAAGTCGATCACCTGCGCCGTCACGCCGGCTGAAAATGATACGGTTTCGTCGTGCTCAATTGCAGCAACGGGTTCCGAGGGTGCGATCTCGGGCTGAGCAGGCGCGGCAACCTCCACCGATGCCCGCACAGGGGCGATGTCCTCACCGTAGAGAGCAAGGTATCCTGCATCGATATCTTCGACTTCCTCTTCAACCATCAGGTCTACAGGCGCAGCCTCTATCGTCTCGAAAACAACCTCCTCTTCGGGCTCAATCTCTGGGAGCAGGTTCTCTTCAGATGGATCAACCTGAATGAGCTCGGCCTCGTCCTCCGTCTGCTCGACGGCTGCAAGCACCTCATCCTGGTCTGCAGCCTCCATCGGCGGCTCGAATGCCGCCTCGGGCTTCAGGAAGACCGCAATGTCATAAAGACCGGACTGGAAGGCAAATGCCGAGAAGGCCGGCGCCAACAATGTCACCGGAACAGGCAGCAAATCGGCAGGGTGCTCGTGAGCAGCCTCCTCGTCTGCGTGCCAGATCTCCATCTCAGGCTCGATAGATTCATAGGACGCAGCTTCAAGCTCCACGGCCGTATGAACCTCAGAAGGCTCTGCCACCTCCTCGGTAGACGCTGCAGCCCCCATGGCCACAGGAACCGTCCGAGCACCACTTGCCAGAGAACGTTCTGCCCTCTCGGGTGTCTTGGCATCCGTCGCTCTGGCTTCCACCGCAGCCTGGAGCCGCTCGAGACGGTTGCGGATGGTGTCCTCGCAGGACTTGTCGGCCGCTCGGGCCATGCGGGCAGCTTCCACCCCCTCATGGGCCGGCAGAGCCACCACATTGGTCTCAGGCTGCTTCTTGATGAACCGGTCGGGGGTCCTGGTCGCCCTCACCCCCTTGGACAATGCAAAAGCCTGCCACCAGCCGGGCTCGGTTTCGCCCGCGGACGACCAAGGCGTTTCCCATGCAAATTCAAGGCCGGTCCCGACGGACGAATCGCCCAGCTTCTTTGCCTCCGTGGGAGTTCCGGCATCCTTGCCTTCCTGCTGGATTGCGGTGGGCAGAAAATCATTAGGCTTGAACGAGTTACGCATGGGCACTTACAAATCCGTTGAGGCAGACGTTATCGGTTCGTCGCTGCTGATCTGAACTCTCCCCTATGCGGGTAAAGAGAGGGTTATTAACCCGGAGCAAAGGCTCTGAAAGATGCCCGCTGTCCCGTCTAACATCAGGGCACTACGGCAGACGGCCTCATACGAAAGCGGAAAGCCCCGAGCCGTTCAGGGGTGTCCCTTCTTCTCGAACCAGCGCTCGGCCGGCCCGGCCAGAACTGTCGTCAGGACGACGATGACTGCACCGATCGACAGGGACAGGGAAGGAATGTCGCCAAAATAAAGCCATCCCGCAAAGGCCGAGAAGATGATCGACAGATAGCCGATGGGTGCAAGGAGCCGCGCCTCCTGCTTCTGATAGGCCTGCAGCCAGCAATACTGGCCGAGTTGAGCCAGGACTCCGATGAGAATGATGTTCGGGGCTTTGTCCCATGGGATGGGCACCCACACGATGGCGGCAGGAATCGATGTCAGGAGCGTCAGGCCCACCGTATAGAACAGCATCAGCACGACGGTGCTCTCATGGGCGAGGCGCCTCGTCTGAACAACCGCCATCGTGCCGAAGATGACCGACGCGAAGGCAGCCGCCAATCCCATGCTCCAGGTGATCGCATCCGGCCGCACCATGAGCACGACACCTGCAAACCCGATAGCCGCGAGGAGGAACCGGGTCCTGCTCACGCTCTCCCCGAGCAGGATTGCGGCCATGACCAGCAGCACGAGCGGCCGGGTGAATCCGATGGCTGTCACCAGCGCCAGGGGCAAGGCTGCGAAAGCGGCGAAATTGAAGGTCAGCGCGGCCGAATTGCAAGCAACGCGAACCAGATGGCCGCGGAGGTTCGTCAAGTCGGTTAGCTTGGATCGATAGCGCCAGATAAGGGGCGCCACCGCAACGAACCCGACGAGGGAGCGGAGAAATACCAACTGGACCGCCGGATAGGTCGTGCCCTCGGCTTTGACGATGGCCTGCATCGTCGTCACAAGAGCCATATCGAGGAGCAGCCACCCTGCGCTCCTCCAGAGAGGAACAGGGGGCTCGCTCGCACCGATGTCAGGATCAGCCGGCATGCTCTATCTGGCTGGCTGGACCAGGTTCGCCAGAAGGCGGAAGGCGCCGGGAACAAGCCTGTCCATCTGATGATGCAGCACGAGGGCCACATGGGTATGGCGGCCCTGTCCGATGCGAGCGGAGACCAGCGCACCCTTGAGCGGGGCCTCGCCCGGGTCGCTTAGGGACAACAGCTCCTCATAGGCCGGGTCGTATTCCGCCGCGAAATACAGCCCCCTCTCCTTGTCCCATCCCTGCCAGTCAGCCGGATCAATCCGGTTCGGATACGTCAACAAGGGGCTGTCCGGCTTCAGCACGGTCACAGGCGCAGCCGGATCCGTGACACGCCACCGGAGCGAGGGCGAGCCGATGACCAGGCGCCGCGGCGGCGTGCGAGCAGGATCCCACCCGTCGGTGGGGCGGTGATAGAGGGTCACCAGATGGCCGCCCTCCTCGACGAAGCGATGCAGGCGGGCTGTTGCTGCCTGAAGGTCGCGGCGGAGCCCGAACGCAAAAATGCCCACCACGATCGTGGTGAACCCGGAGAGCGAGCCGGCCGTCAGGCTGTCTTCCCCGAGATCCGTCACATGGAGGCCGAGGCGGCGCATATGGGCTCCGGCATTGTCGCTTCCGGCGCCCACATAGCCGATGCGGGCGTCGGCTGGCAGAGCAACGTCGAGGGTTAAGACCTTCAGCTCTGCCGGCGCTACGAAAGACGCTGGCTGGATATGCGGGAGCGCAAGGGTTTGGACGGTGCTTGCCGGCCTGCCATCCACCATCGGCACGAGCTTTGAAATCCCCACGCTAGGCGCCCGTGGCGGCAGGACGATCCAACCGGCTTCCTGTCGCTGAACCGTCCAGCCGTCCGGCACCTGCCAGCCGGTCGGCTCCGCCCCGACAATATGCACCCGGATATCGGAAGCTGGCTCGCGAGCCTTGACCAGGGCGATAGGGGGGTCGAGAGACAGCGATTGCGGCGGCTTAATCCTGAAGGGCTCCTCGGGATCGAGATCAACTGCCACAAGGCGCCCGTCGACCTTGCCGGACACGCGAATGCCGGCCTCACCATTGCCGCCCATCGGATCGAACGCCTCAGGATAGTTCCCGGTATGGGATGCCGATGCAGGAATCGCGAGTGAGTATTCGAAGCGCCCGGCACCGCCAGGGGCCGCAACGGCTTCAATTCCGTTGGCAAGGCGTGGCGCGACCGTCACCTCCGCAAGGCCCGGTGCCTCGACGTGAACCTCCAGCGCCAAGCGTGCCCCTGGATAGCATGCGCCCCTGAAAGCCGCTCGGACTGCATTCGCGTTCGCCTCGAAGATCGCCGCGTCGAGCTCCCTCACCTTGCGCTCGAGCCGATGCCCGATCCGGTCGGAGGCGTGGTGATCCAGCTCCTTGATCGACCCCTCGATCAGATGCGCGGCCCGGCTGAGGGAGGCGCTGATCTTTTGGCGATCCGGAAACGCCGCAAGGGCAGCGTCAATGCGCTCCTGCGCCTCGTGCAGGGTCGCAGCCGTAGCATCCGCCAGGCCTTCCTGAGATGCCAGGCTGGCAAGGGTTGCAGGCAGGTGATCCCGAATGTCGTTCTCGTTCACCGGCGGGCCATCGGCCCATCGTTTGAGGTGCAGGCTCCACTGGTCGATCGGGTTGTCGCGCCAGACCCCCATGCCCTGTGACGCGTGCGCCGCACGGGACCACTGGCCGAGTTGCTTGTATGCCAAGCCGGTCACCTCGTCACGATCCGCAATCTGGATGCTGAGCGATGCGGGCGGCGGGGGCGCCTCGTCGTCGTAGGCGTAGCCTGCGCCCGACCATGCCGGAAGATAGAATTTGGAAACCTGCCAGGGTCGGAGCCCCAGCCCTGCATGCTCCGGGTAGGCCGAAGGGTCTGCCGCTAGATCCAGAGCTGTTTCGGCCGCTCGGGTCATGGCCCGGTGGTGACCATGCTGACCGGGTACATCAAGAAATGTCGGGATGACGATATCCGGCCGGTACTGCCGGTAGGCCCGGACGAGACGCTCGACAATGCGCTGCTCGCCCCATCGGTGCAGCGTGTCGTCGCCGTTCTTGGAGAAGCCGAAATCATGCACCGGATCGTCTGGCCCATGGCCGAGCCATGCCACGTCGGCGTCGATCCGACGGGCGGCTTCCTCCATCTCCGCCGTTCGCAGAACACCCAAGGCCCCGCCACGCTCGGGTCCGAGCGCATTCTGACCGCCCTCTCCTCGCGTGGAGCAAGCGACCACGATGCGCATGCCGAAGGCAAACCTGAGAGCCGCCAGCATTTCGTTGAACTCGTCGTCCGGATGCGCGCCCGTGTTCATCACCGTCAGCACGGATGGCAGCCGGCTCAACCGGCGGTGCAGACGGACGAGCGCTGGCTGATGGACGGCGCGGGCAAGGCGCGTATGGTCATCCAGCAAGGGAGATCTCCTCGTTCAGTTGTTCACGGCGGTTTGCCTGAGCGGTATCGAGGCGAGGTGTCATCGTTTCCAGGAGCGGCAGGGCGGCGGCTCCCAGGGCGGCGGTCAGCCTGCCCGTCCGTCCATGGATCAGGCGCGCCTCGTTCCGGTTTCGGCGGCTCGCAACCGATAGGGGAAGCGGCTGCATCGCCCGGGTGAGATCCTCCAGCAGGCCCGGCGGAAGAGCGCCGCCGATGATGACGGCCTCGGGATCGAACAGGTTTTCGAGCATCGCGATCTGCGGCGCCAGGTAACCGGCAGCCTCTTGAACCCAGGCCTCGATGACGGGATGCTTTTCGCGGTGAAGGCGCTCGATGTCGGCATATTCCGGATCGTGAATTCCAGCCGCAGCCAGTCTTTCGGCAAGGGCCTGGACCGACGCATAGGCCTCTAGGCATCCGTGCTGCCCGCACGAGCAGAGACGCCCGTCCTTCTTCACCAGCACATGACCGATCTCACCCGCATTGCCGTTGGCCCCTCGGAACGGGTGACCGTCGATCATGATGCCAAGGCCGAGGCCTTGTCCGAAATAGATCAGGCAGAAGCTTCTCAGATCCTTTGCCGCCCCATGAAGCCGCTCGCCGACGGCGGCGGCGGTGGCATCGTTCTCGAGCGTGATGGATGCGCCGAGCACGTGCCCGATGCTGGCGACCGCGTCGAAATCCAGCCAGCCCGACAGCGTTGTCGGTCCAACCGATGTCATGCCTTCCACGTTGAAAGGTCCCGGCATCACCACGCCGATTCCCAGGAGCTGGGGCACGGGTGGCTTGAGCTGCGCCTGCGCGGCCTCGATCTCGCCCTTGATCGCCGGCAGCACGGCGTCGGGATCGTTCCTCCTGATGGACAAGGTCCGCTGAGCGCGGACGCGGCCGCCGATGTCCACGAGAAGCGTCGAGATGTGATCGGCTGCCACCTCGATCCCGGCGGTCATTCCCCCATCCGGGTTGACCGCGAACTGGATCGGCGGCAGCCCGCGCCCTGCCCTGAGCCGCCCGGTCTTGATCAGCAAGCCGTCGGCAACGAGATCCTCGACGATGTTCGATACCGCTTGAGTGCTCAGATGCGCATGGCGCGAAATTTCCATTCTGCCGACCGGTCCCCACTGGCGGACGACGTCCAGCACCACGCGTCGGTTGTGGGAGCGGTTCCGCTCCGGATTGTTTCCGATGGTCGAGCGTGCCCCGGCTTTGGATTTTCTCGGCATATCCAGCACTCCAGGGGGTAACGATGAACCGGAGCAATGAATAACTCAAGTGAATTATCTTATTGACAGGTTGTTAACTCTAAGGGAGCCTGAGTGCCGGAAAGGCCGTTCCAGAGGCCGCCAACATAGAACCGCCGGCGCCCCGAGCCCGGTCAATAATGGAGAGGGATATGCGTTATCGTCACTTGCTTGCGGGCGTTGCCATAAGCTTTGCCACCCTGGCCTCTTCCGGCGTGAAGGCGGTTGAGATCGAATACTGGCAGTACGTCTTCGACACGCGCGTCAAGGCGATGAACCAGCTGATCGCCAAGTTCCAGGAAGCCAACCCGGACATCAAGGTCAAGCAGACGACCTTCCCTTATGCGGACTACCAGACCAAGGTTGCCGCCTCGATCCTGGCAGGTCAGGGGCCGGATGTCGTGCAGCTCTTCTACGGTTGGACCGACAACTTCATCTCCGGCAAGATGATCCGTCCGCTGCGCGCCGAAGCCTTTCCAGGCGCCGATATCGAGCGGGACTTCTTCCCCATCGTGAGCGCCATGAAGCGCGGGAACGATTACTATGGCCTGCCGACGGCGGTGCGCTCCCTGGCGCTCTTCTACAACAAGAAGGCCTTCAAGGATGC
>JALYFY010000637.1 GCA_030777385.1 Pseudomonadota bacterium
CCCTGGGACATGGCCAATGTCGCCTCCAAGGTCACAGGCGCCGGCAACCCGAACGTGATGCTCACCGAGCGCGGCGCCTCCTTCGGCTACAACACGCTTGTGTCAGACATGCGCTCACTGCCGATCATGGCCAAGACGGGCGCTCCGGTGATCTTCGACGCCACCCATTCCGTGCAGCAGCCTGGCGGTAAGGGCACGACGTCCGGCGGCCAGCGGGAATATGTGCCGGTGCTGGCGCGCGCGGCGGTTGCGGTCGGCGTCGCGGGTGTTTTCATTGAGACGCATCAGGACCCGGACAAGGCGCCCTCCGACGGACCCAACATGGTGCCGCTCAGGGAGATGGAGGCGCTACTTGCGCAGCTGAAGGCATTCGATGCGCTGGCCAAAGGCGGGGATGCCTAGGGGCTTCTTCCATGACGTTTTAGGAAGGCAGGTCTGCGTTCCTGCTCCTCGTGTTGCGATGAGGCCGTGATATGGAGCGAATGCTCCCTTCGCGGCCTTCACCTTTTAGGATGCCATGTCGTCCCGCAACTTGATCCTTATCCTCGCTACCAGTGGCTTTGCCAGCACCTTCTCGGGCCGCGCGGTTGAGCCCATGGTCGGGGTGATCGCCCGGGACCTAGGCTCCACACCTCAAACTATCGCGCTGCTGTCAGCTGCCTTCGCGCTGCCTTACGCCTTCATTCAGCCTGTGCTGGGACCCATCGGCGATGCTCTCGGCAAGGAAAGAGTGATGAAAGTGGCGCTCACGCTGCTCTTCTTAACGCTGGCCTGTTCCATCTTTGCGCCAGACGCGACCACACTTTTCACGCTTCGCATCATCGCGGGCGCCGCTGCCGGTGGTGCAGTCCCGCTCTCCATCGCGCTGATCGGCGACCGGGTCGACATGGCCCACCGTCAGGTCGCCCTGAGCCGCTATCTTGTGGCAGTTATCGTCGGCCAGCTGGCTGGCTCTTCTTTGGCAGGATTGCTGGCGGAGCTGATCGGCTGGCGCGGCGTCTTCACCCTCTCCACCACCATGGTGGCTCTGGCCTTGGCGGCCACCGTGCTCGGATTCAGGGGAGCGCTCCCCGGCGGCAAGCTCGATGTGGGCAACGCAGTCCGGCGCTACGGAGAGATACTGTCGAATCGGCGCGCTCTAACACTCTTCAGCCTCGTCTTCGTAGAGGCAATCGCCATCTTCGGCATCTTCCCTTATGTGGCGCCACTGCTTGAGGAACGCGGCGGGGGCGGGGCCACTCAGGCCGGATTCGCCATCGGCGGCTTTGCGGTAGGCGGCCTCGTCTATTCCGCTCTCGTAGGCTGGATGCTCAAGCGTCTCGGCATCGGCCGCATCCTGCTCGGTGGAGGGTTCTTTGCCGCTGCAGCTTTGGTTGTTCTGGGATTTGGCGGCGACTGGAAGCTCGACGCAGCTGCCCTGCTGTTCATGGGGCTTGGCTTCTACATGCTCCACAACACCTTCCAGGCCCAGGTGACTGAGGTGGCGCCAGGAGCGCGAGCCTCGGCGGTCGCGCTCCATGCCTTTTCGTTCTTCTGCGGACAGGCGCTCGGGGTCGTGATGATGGGCTTCGGCCTGCGCTCCATCGGATTGATGGCCTCGACGGCAACGGCCGCCTTGATCATTCTTGGCGTCGGCTTAGCCGCATCGTTGGTTCTCACAAGGCCTGCCGCTCAGCGCGCCCGGTAGGGCGCAACGCCCTGGTCGGGGAGCCAGAGGTTCTTCGGCAGCTCGCCTGTCTGCCAGAACACGTCGATGGGGATGCCGCCGCGCGGATACCAGTAGCCGCCAATGCGCAGGTACCGGGGCTCCAGCAGTCCAGCCAGCCGCTTGCCGATAGCCACCGTGCAATCCTCGTGGAAGGCACCATGATTGCGGAAGCTGTGCATGTAGAGCTTCAGCGATTTGGATTCGACCAGCCAGGGACCCGGCACGTAGTCGATCACCAGGATCGCGAAGTCGGGCTGTCCCGTAACCGGGCAGAGGGATGTGAACTCCGGTACCGTGAAGCGGGCAAGGTAGTCGGTATCCGGATGAGGGTTCGGCACCCGGTCGAGCAGCGCCGTGTCCGGGGAATCGGGGAGGGCGCTTGCCTGCCCGAGCTGGAGGGTGGTGTTCGTCACGCTATTTCGCCTTGGATCGATGGGTTGAGGGCTCTTGCCGTCCTTGCTCACCTGCTCATTTCGGTCAATAAGCCATTCCATGACTTGAGGCCGCACCCGTCACGCGGGGAGCGCCGGCCGCACTTCAGCCAGCAGGAGCCTGCTCTATGACAGCGATTATCGACGTTTTCGCCCGCCAGATTCTCGACAGCCGAGGCAATCCCACCGTCGAGGTGGATGTAACCCTCGAAGACGGCTCCATGGGCCGGGCCGCCGTGCCCTCCGGCGCATCGACCGGCGCCCACGAGGCGGTCGAGCTGCGCGACGGGGACAAGTCCGTGTATCTCGGCAAGGGTGTGCTGAAGGCAGTCGATGCCGTCAACAACGAGATCCTCGAGGCCATCGGCGGCATGGATGCGGAAGAGCAGGTGGCCATCGACGAGGCGATGATCGAGCTCGACGGCACCCCAAACAAGGCTCGCCTGGGCGCCAACGCGATTCTCGGCGTCTCACTCGCCGTTGCCAAGGCTGCAGCCGAGGCGGCCGCCTTGCCGCTCTACCGCTATGTGGGCGGCACGCAGGCCCGCGTCCTGCCGGTCCCGATGATGAACATCATCAACGGCGGCGCCCATGCGGACAACCCTATCGATTTCCAGGAATTCATGATCCTGCCTGTTGGCGCGCCGACGCTTGCCGAGGCCGTGCGCATGGGCGCTGAGGTGTTCCACACCCTCAAGAAGGCGCTGAAGGACGCCGGCCACAACACCAATGTGGGCGACGAGGGTGGCTTCGCCCCCAACCTGCCAAGTGCCGAGGCGGCTCTCGACTTCATCATGAAGTCCATCGAGCAGGCCGGCTATAAGCCCGGCACCGACATGGTGATCGGCCTCGACTGCGCCGCCACCGAGTTCTTCAAGAACGGCGTCTATCACTATGAAGGCACCGGCCAGAAGCTCTCCCCGCAGCAGCAGGCCGAGTATCTGGCAAAGCTCGCCGCGGCCTATCCCATCGCCACTATCGAGGACGGCATGTCCGAGGACGACTGGGAGGGCTGGAAGGCCGTGACCGACCTCATCGGCTCCAAATGCCAGCTCGTTGGCGACGATCTTTTCGTCACGAACGTGACCCGTCTCTCGCAGGGCATCAAGCAGGGCGTGGCCAACTCCCTCTTGGTGAAGGTGAACCAGATCGGCTCGCTGACAGAGACGCTGGCCGCCGTCGACATGGCTCACCGCGCAGGCTACACCGCCGTCATGTCCCACCGCTCGGGCGAGACGGAGGATTCCACCATCGCGGATCTGGCGGTTGCCACCAACTGCGGGCAGATTAAGACCGGCTCGCTCGCCCGCTCGGACAGACTGGCCAAGTACAACCAGCTCATCCGCATCGAGGAAGAACTCGGCACGCAAGCGCTCTACGCAGGGCGTGCCGCGCTCAAGGCGCTGGTCTGATACAACGATTATTCTATGTCATGGCCGGGCTTGTCCCGGCCATCTCGATTCTGTGAGGCACGGC
>JALYFY010000638.1 GCA_030777385.1 Pseudomonadota bacterium
GGACAGCAGCAAGACGGTTGCGACCGTCTTCATGGCTCTTGCTGTCGAGACGGATGTCCTTGAGCGAAAGAAGGAGTTCGAGAACGTTCCTGTGCTGCGCAACCTCATCCCGGCGCAGGTGCTCATGGGCAAGAGTTCGTTCAACTCCGGAAATTCCATCAGCGCAGGTCTCCCTGATTACGTTCGCAACCGCATCCGTGCGATTGCGGATTTGCTTGAGCAGTAGCGGGGCCGCGGGCACAGGCATGAAAAAGCCCCGTTCCAATCTACCGAACGGGGCTGTCAAGTCTGCGGAGGCGACAAGGGGTTGCGGGGAATGGTGCCTCCGTACCAAACCAATCGTTCATCTTGATCAACGTTCCTTCGCTACCCTTGTTTACAAACCTTGGCAGGCATCAACTTTCCTTGATTGCGCCACCATCGGGGTTCTCAATTGCCCCTAGTCCCTTCGTCCTCTGGGTGTGGTGGAACGCCACACGGCATAAACAATTGCCTCCTGCGGAGGTTGGAGGGCTGCAGACAGCATTCTTCCTCCCAAACTTGCCTTCCTCAGCTCCGGTTGAGGAGGGCAGTTTTTTAGCCAAGGCTTCAATCGCTCAATCTGCTTCCGTCCAAGCGTAAGCGCTGCTATCTGCCAGGTCATGACCCCCATATGAGGCCTCCTGCCGTAGCAGGCGGGCGTCAGCGTTAAGCGAGGTGCTTTCCATGGCCAAGGCCATCCATTCCATGATCAGGGTGCTGGATGAGGGGCGCTCCCTCGACTTCTACCAAAGAGCCTTCGGCCTCACAGTGGCGGAACGCATGCCGTTCGAGGGCTTCACCCTGGTTTACCTGAGCAATGGGGAAAGCGATTTCGAGCTTGAGCTGACGGTTAATCATGACCGTGCCGAACCCTACGTGCTGGGCGACGGATACGGGCACCTGGCCTTTTCGGTAGACGATCTCGAGGCGGAGCATGCCCGGCTCGAGGCTATTGGCCTGAACCCCATGCCGTTGAAGGAGCTGAAGCTTGAGGGGAGGCCTGGGGCGAGGTTCTTCTTCGTGCAGGACCCGGATGGCTACAAGATCGAGGTGCTTCAGCGCGGCGGCCGTTACAAGTAACCCATCCGTTCCGTTCCTCCCATCAGAAAGGAGCAACCTGTGGCCATGCGCTCGATCGTCCGCTTTCCCGACCCGCGCCTGCGCCAGAAGGCTGAGCCGATCACTGCCATCGATGAGCAAGTCAGGGCACTCGCCCGTGATCTGACAGAGACGATGCATGCGGCACCCGGGATCGGCATCACGGCCCCGCATATCGGCGTTCTTCGCCGGCTCATGGTCATCCAGTTGGAATCCGATCCCCAACCGCACATCTATATCAATCCGGAGATCGCCTGGTCCTCTTCCGAGATGATCCGCCACGTGGAGGGAAGCGTTTCCATGCCTGGCGTCACGGAGGAGATCGAGCGCCCTCAGCGGGTCCGCGTGAGGTACAAACGGCTCGATGGAATGGAATATGAAGAAGAGGCGGAGGGCCTGATGGCCGTCTGCCTCCAGCACGAGATCGATCAGCTTGAAGGCATCTTCTGGATCGACCGTCTGTCGAAATTGAAGCGGGACCGATTGATCAAGCGGTTCGAAAAGCTCCAGCGCGTCAGGGCGTGACATGGAGCAGGTCCGAAGTTGGAGTTTTGGAAAGCGTGTTTGAAATCTATCGTATCGAGACGGTGGCCTCGGATGAAGCAGGCGGTGGGGTCATCCGCCGCATCATGGTCCGCACGGATTCCATCGAAAAGGCAAAAGAGCGGGCCCTGAAGGTGTTCTCGCTCGCCCGCAGGCCACAATCTCGGGATCCGGAAGTCGAAGCTGTTCGGGTGCTGAACGGCGCCGGACATGAGGTTTTTTCGATCAGCACCAGAGATTGATCGCTAGATGGTCCGGCTCATAGCCTCAGGGCTGGGGATAATCCAAACACCATTTGACAGCGTGCCCATTCATCGGTACGAGCGCGCCTCCACCGCAAGAAATGCCTCAGGGCATCAAGCGATGTGAGAGAAATGCGCGGGCGTAGCTCAGTCGGTTAGAGTGCCGGCCTGTCACGCCGGAGGTCGCGGGTTCGAGCCCCGTCGCCCGCGCCACTCTCCTCAAACCTGCCATGTGCAGCATCTCATCCCAGTTTGAATAAGCTTTTGTGCGCTCGGTGGGCGGATCTCCGCCTGGCCTGAACGAACAAAGGAGCCGATGGGGCTCCTTTGTCAGTGCTAGTCGCTGCTTGAACCCTGTCAGGCGATCTTTCCGCCACCCTGCTTGGTGATGACCAGCACGGAAGGACGGGTCGGAATGCCGTCCTTGAAGTCCGGCCAGCGGGTAATCGGATTCTCGAAGGTCGAAGTTGCGCCTTCTTCCGCCTCTCCGGGATGCTGCACGGCGAGGAAGAGCGACTCGTCATTTGGCGTGAAGAACGGGCCGCAAAGCTCGCCTCCAACCGGCACGCGGAAGAAGTGCTTGGACGTGCCGCGCTTCTCGCCTTCCGTTTCAAGAGCCCAGAGACCGTCCGCCCGGCCTGTCGCCTTGGCATTGTTGCCGTCGGTGGAGATCCAGAGGCGGCCCTGGCTGTCGATGGCGCAGTTGTCCGGCATGCCGAACCAGCCGTTCTTGGTGGTCTCAGACGAGAAGGTGGCGCCGACTGCGGCGACGGACGGATCGCCGCACTTCACCAGAACTTCCCAGGTGAAGGCGGTCGCAGCATGGTTTCCGCCCTCCGGCATCATCTCGACGATGTGGCCGAACGCATTGTTGGCGCGGGGGTTGGCCGCATCCACTTGGTCTTCCTTGCGGCGCGTGTTGTTCGTCAGCATGACGTAAACGCGGTTCGTCTGCGGATTCGCCTCAATGTCCTCGGGACGGTCCATCTTGGTGGCGCCGAGCAGGTCCGCCGCACGGCGGGTCTCGATCAGCACGTCGGCCTGGCTCTTGAAGCCGTTGGCGTCGGTGAGCGGTCCCTGGCCGTGGACCATCGGGAGCCAGGTGCCCGTGCCGTCCGGGTTGTACTTGGCGACGTAGAGGGTGCCCTCGTCGAGGAGGCCCAGATTGGCAGCGCGGTTCTGCGTGTCGACCTTGCCGGCGGTGACGAACTTGTAGACGTAGTCGAAGCGCTCGTCGTCGCCGAGATAGACCACATAGCGGCCGTCGCTGTTGGTGATGCCGGCAGCGCCCTCGTGCTTGGTGCGTCCGAGCGCAGTGCGCTTCTTCGGCACGAAGTTCGGATCGAACGGGTCGATCTCGACCACCCACCCGAAGCGGTTCGCCTCATTGGGCTCCTTCGTCAAGTCGAAGCGGTCGTAATACTTGCCCCAGGCATAGGCAGGCGTTCCGATGCCGTAGCGCTTGTAGTTCTTGGCCTCGGCATGATCGTCGCCGAGCTTGCCCCAGAAATAGCCGTTGAAGTTCTCCTCGCAGCTGAGCCAGGTGCCCCAGGGGGTCACGCCGCCGGCGCAGTTGTTGATCATGCCGTTCACCTTGCGGCCCGTGGCATCGGCGGAGGTCTTCATGCGGTCATGACCGGCGGCGGGACCGGTGATATCCATCGGGGTCGCGGCGGTGATGCGGCGGTTGTACTTGGAGTCCTTCACCACCTGCCATTGGCCGTCGACGCGGCGAATCTCGACCACGGCGCCGCCATGGGCGGCGATTTCGATATCAACCAGTTCCTTGGTCATCTTCGAGAAGTTGGCATCCTTGCTGTCCTGGATTCCGACGCCCGGGAACATCAGCTCCTCGTTGGTGTATTCGTGGTTGGCCACGAGCAGGCCGTGGTCGGCCGAACCATTGAGTGGGATGAAGCCGATAAAGTCCGTATTGTAGCCGAACTGACGGGCCTGCTTCTCGGCCGTCTGGTTCATAGGGTCGAACTCGGGAGCATCGGTGAAGATCGGGTCACCCCAGCGCAGCAGCACCTTGGCATCGTAGCCCTCGGCCACGTGGTGGGTCTGATCGACGCCAGCCTCAATTTCCTTGAAATCGAAGGAGATGGTGTTTGAAGCCTTCTTGGCCGGCTGCTCGTTGGCAGCCAGGGCACGGGTGCCTACAGTCGCCGAAATTGCCGCGACGGCGAGCGAGCCCCGCAGGAAGTCGCGCCGGTCGAAGCGGGTGGCGATGATCTCGCCCATCGTGAGGTTTTGTGTCGGGTTCACTCCGGCATCGCCTGAGTCTTCCAGTTCGCTGGCGCGAAGTCGGCCCTTGTGCTCGTTCATATGGCTTCTCCGTCTCTTGGTGGACTGAAGCGGATTAGAACGGTTCTATGTAAGCTTGGTGACAGTCGGGTCATAGGAGGGGCCTGCCGCAGACAAATCGGGACAGGTCGTGTATGGTTACAGGATGAACAACGATATTTCCGAACTTCGCGAACAACTGTGCGACCAATGGCAGAAGGTCGCCATCGACTTGGTCAGGAAGGGGATCCAGGCGGATCTGGTCTTCGAATCCCTGCTGACGGTGGGGCTAGCCGGGCATGTGGAGCTTCATGGCAAGGATTCGACAGCCAGCAAGCTGGTTGCCATTGCCGAGCAGCTGTCCGAGCAGGTCAGGCGGGAGAAGGAGGCGCTGCAGGAGGCCTCCAGTGCGACGAAAAATTAGGTCTGCCCGTCAGCCAACCTCTCCGCATTTCGTCGTACGACTAAAGCCTCTTCAAAAAAGCGCATGGAAGATTTTCCAGGTGCAACGCCGGGGGAGATTGGGGCGTTAGCTCGATGAAACCATTCGAAGCGGCCTTCAAGCTGCTTCTCCGCCCAACAGCCACGATAGGGTGGTGCCCTCATGCAGCCGGCGCTAGACAGCAATACCCTCGACCGCTTGATCTCCCTTGGGCGCAAGCAAGGCTACCTGACGAACCAGGATCTAGAGGCCAATCTGCCGATCGACTCCATGAGTGCCGAGGAGATCGCGCTTATCGTCGTACATCTTGAGGAGTCGGGAGTTCCGGTCGAGCTGGATGACAGCCTTATTTCCCCTAACCCGAAACCAAGCCTCCCGCCTGTAAAGTCTGCCGAGATCATCCCCTTCCCCGGCCGCTCTGCTGCACCGAAGGCGGAGCGTCGAAAGATTCCCCTGCAGACCGGAGCCCCAGCTCAGCCCGGAGTTGTCAAACCGGAGATGCAGGCCGGCGACAAAACCGCAGCGCATTGGGCAGTTGCCATTGCAGGGGTGCTCGTGCTGATCGTACTCGTCGGTCTTGTTTTCCTCACGTCGATCTAACCGAGCCGCCAGACCTCAGAGATCGGCCCGAGCCTCTCCGAAAACAGGCAGCGGCTTTACGGCAGGTCCAGTGAAGTGCGTAGCGCTGAGCTCTTCTTTTGAGCGCGACGCGAATCCTATATCGAGGAACGCCGTTCTCGGGTCGAAGAGAGCTTTCACGGCAGCATCCTCGTCATACCCCAGAATGACCTCAGGTTTCGGGAGCGGAGCGGGCGGCGAGATCATTGCGGTCAATGCACCGGGCTCTGACGGAAGCGCGTTCGCGAGCATGATCTCCCGAGGACGCTGTGGCGGCAGAGGAGCCACTCTTGCGGCGATTTCCTCTACGACCTCAGGATCAGCGGAGGCAACGACCGTCTCCGGGGTGGGTGCCGCCGTATCCGGCTGCGGTGCCGGCGCGGAATTCCTGCGGCCGAAGAGGTTGGCCAGCAGGTTGCCGAAGGAGCCGCCGCCGCCAGCCGAAGCTTGCGATGCAAGAGCGGCATTGCGAGCCAGGATCTCGGCTTTCGCCTGCTCGTAGCCTGCAAGCGGCTTGCCGTTCGAGGGAAGATGGATGGTCTTGCCATCGGGGAACAGCTGCGCAAGCTGCTGCTGGCTCATCCGCGGCCAGGCGCGGACATTGCCCGTATCCACATGGACGAACGCCGAGGACGAGTAGTAACCCACGCCGCCATACTGCATGCGCATGGCGATGGCGCGCAGGCGTGCCGTATCCACGTCCGGCAGGCGAATGTCCATGGCCTTGCCGAGCATATGCTGGCTGTGTTCGGCGACACCGCTCGACCGCCGCCGCAACGCACCGTTGGTTTCGGGCGACCGGTAGGCGGAGATGATGTGAATCGGCTGGGACGAACCGGATTCGCGATAGACCTCCCAGAGAATGTCGAACAGGCGCGGGTCCATCTGGGCGGGCTTTTCCATGCGCCAGTCCCTCAGGAACCAGTTCAGTTGCCTGAGAGCCTGTTCGTCATACTGGCCGTTCCGGCGAAACGTAACGGTCGCGCTTTCCTTTGTGTGCGTGTGAAAGAAGGTGAGGGTGCGCGTGTCCCCGTTTGCTGCGGCGTCCTGGGTGCGGGCGGTCAACGTCAGGAGAAAAAATCCTGCCGCCAAGAAACTGAGCGCCAAGCGGGAAGCGCTCTTTCCACCGGGCAAGCCGTCTCTCTTCGGCGCAGATCTCGCTCTGCATCCGCCAACCGATCGTTGTGATCGGGCGAAGATTCCCGCCATGGTTCTTTTATTCCCGCGTCCCTAAAGCGACGTGTGTTTGTTAACCATGGCAAAAATAGGCGCGAACCGTGCTTTTTTGCTTAATTAGCTTCGGGAAGCAGTGACATTGCGCTTTGTGCGCCCTGATGACAGGACCACCACCTTCGTACCCGTCGGGATGTGGTTGTAGAGATCGATTACATCCTGGTTGATCATGCGGATGCAGCCGGACGAGACATTGGTGCCGATGGTCCAGGGCTCGAAAGTGCCGTGGATGCGGTAGAGGGTATCTTTGTTGCCCTGCCAGAGATAAAGGGCACGGGCGCCCAAGGGGTTGCCTGGCCCACCGGGCATGCCGGGGCCTCCGGGCAGTTCGCCCATCTGCTCCATGAGATCCGGCTCCCGCTCGAACATCTCCTTCGGCGGGTACCAGTCGGGCCATTCCTGCTTGTCCTTGATCGTCGCCGCGCCGGACCACCCAAAGCCCGAACGTCCGACCCCGACCCCGTATCGCACGGCCATCCCATCGCGCAGGACGAGGTAGAGGTAGCGGGTCTGCGGATCAACCACGATCGTTCCAGGGGCTTCGGCGGTCTCATAACGAACCACCCGGCGCAGATAGGCCGGATTGATCCTGGAGAGGTCGATGCCCGGAACCGGATAGAGGTCATCGTCGATGGGCGCATACATGCTGCGGTAGGCCGACTGATCGGCCGCCGATTGGGCGAAGCTGCGGCTCGCGGGAAGGCTGACGCCTGCAGCGGCGGCTGACACGCCAAGCAGGAAGGTACGGCGGCTGAGGTCCATCTTATCTCTCCCCGGCATTTAACTGGACAATAAGAAGACGCAGGACCATGCATTCGGGTTTCATGCTAGCTGCTATGCCTTGAGGGCAGACGGAAGCTTTGCCGTTCACTTTTGTGCGAATGGAGCCCTGGAGCATGATCAGGTCGGCCCAATGATCGAGACAATCCCATGGTCCTGGCTGGCGGGATGCGCCCTGCTGGTCGTGATGCTCGTTCTCATCCTCGTCTGGACCCGCAAGCCGCGTTACAGGCGGCATACGATCATGACGGACAACGAAAGGGAGTTCTACGGGCGTCTTCTGGCCGCCTGTCCCGATTGTCAGATCTGGCCGCAGGTACCAATCCTGGCTCTCGTCCGGCCGGATGCGAAGGAGGGAAGCCGCGCCTTCTGGATGGCCTTTCGACGGATTTCGAATACGCGGGTGGATTGGGCCATCGTCCGCGACATGGATGTGCTGGCGATCGTCGAGCTCGATGACCGCTCCCATGACGCCAGGAAGGATGCGGAGCGCGACCGGATCCTGAGATCCTGCGGTTATCGGGTCGTCCGGTTCAACTCCAGCCGCAGGCCGAACCCGCGGCAGATCCACGAGGCTGTGTTTAACGCCGAATAGCCGCTTCACGCCGTCATGGCCGTCCGGTCGGCGGCACCGAAACTCGCGAACAGCTCATCCCTGAGCACGTCAGGCTCCGACAGATAGCGCGCGGAATGGTGGAAAGGCATCACATGCCTGACGCCTGCCTCCCGCGCGATGGCACCGGCCTCCCAGGCCGTCAGGTGGTGGGATGCAAGCGCCAGGGAGCGGTCCCGTTCGAGGAACACCGCTTCGATGAAGAGTTGGTCCGCGTTCCGCGCCAACCGAAGGATCTTCGCGCGATTCTCCGCATGGGGAGCGGCATCGGTCACATAGGCAACCGTTTGTCCCGGAGCAACGCGCAAGGCCCTGCCCTTAAGGTCTCCCAAACGGATGGACCCCTCTGAGGGAACCGCGACGAGGTGGTCGTCCGGCAGCCCGAGGCGAACCGCGCGCTTCGCCTCGTTGAGCCATGGACCCGGAGGCAGCCCCATATCGCTCAGCACGCCCCGCCAGACATTGACCTGGAGAACTTCCCGCAGGGCGAAGGCGAGGGAGGGAATACCATGATCGAGGGCAACGGCCTCGACCCTGAACTCGTCCTCAGCCCAGGCATTGCCTTCCGGAAACGCTGGCGGCTCCATATCGCGCCTAGCGAAGGCCTCACGGGCATGGAACTCGGCGGCTCTCACCAAGCGGCTTCCATCGTAGTCCATGGCGCGGATGCAGAAATCGACCGAGTTTTCATCGAGCAGGTTCCAGGTGAAGCTGCGGAT
The DNA here is from genome assembly GCA_030777385.1 of Pseudomonadota bacterium. Lineage (GTDB taxonomy): Bacteria > Pseudomonadota > Alphaproteobacteria > Rhizobiales > Beijerinckiaceae > Microvirga. The sequence continues at coordinate 8,596 of JALYFY010000638.1, forward strand.
GCGATGCTCAACCTGAACCGTGAAGCCTGGCGGACCGACGAGAGTCAGCGGGGAGGGGCGGTGGAGACAGAGGCGGAACAGGCGGTCGAAGCCTGCGATGTGATCCACATGGGTGTGAGAGACGAACACATGGCTTACCCGCAGCAGCTCGCGGGAGGAGAGGCCCCCGACATCGCCTAAATCGAAGAGAATAGCCCGGCGGCCGTATCGAAAATCGAGGTAGACACCTGGGTCGCTGAAGGGTTCGTTCACGAGGCGGGGTTGTACAAGCCAACTCATCGTGGGCCAACGGCCCTGCCTGCCAGGTGTTCCCGCGCTGTCAGACCTCGCGGCTGCCCGTGAACCGGGCATAGGTCCGCTCACCGGCGGGCCCGAAGAGAACAACCTCGTAGGTGTCAGGCTCCATGCCCTCGACCTCCATGCCAGGGGACCCGGACGGCATGCCGGGAACCGCAAGGCCCTTGGCCTGAGGTCTCTCGGCAAGAAGCCGTTTGATCGTGGCTGCAGGCACATGCCCCTCGATCACGTAGCCGCCGATTTCCGCCGTATGGCAGGATGCAAGGGCCTGGGGCACGCCGAGGCGAGCCTTCAGGCGGTTGAGTTCGGGCGAATCGATGACCTCCACCTCAAATCCTGCCGCGCGAACATGGTCGACCCATCCCGTGCAGCAGCCGCAATCAGGATCCTTCGTCACCACCATCTTCGGCAAGTCTCCTGTTGCCGGAGCAGCACTGGCGGGAAACGTGACGGGAGCGGTCATGAGCCCGGCAAGCAATGTTCGCCGGCTGATGGTGAGGCTGGGCCGCATGGCTGAGCTCCTCTGCTTGTGTCCCATGACGAAGGCGGCTGGCGTTCGATGTGCCACGCCCGGAACGCCGGGCGTGGCTTGGTGCAGGCCTCATCTCTTCGGGATGGGCTAAACGGCCAATGGATCAGGCCTCGTCTTCCCCATCGGGATCGGTCACATCGACCAGGAACATGATGTAGGGGCCTTCCTCCTCATCATCATCGTCTTCCTCGTCGAAGTCAGCATCTTCGAACTCGGCCTTCTCCTCGTCGGTCGCTGCCCTGACATTGAGGCTTGCGAACCCGTCCCACAGGGGAGCGCCACCGCTTTCCAGGACCTTGAGGTCTTCCTTGAAATCGTCACTCATGAGGAGCTCGCGGGCTTCCTCCTCGTCGGCATTCGTGATGGCAACCGGCTTGTCGCTGATTGTAAGCGTGAACATGGTTCGTCCTTTCCATTCGCCCGCAGGGGATATCCACTAACGCTCGACCCCGCCTGTTCGAAGCAAAGTGGTGTCCATCAATGCGCGGCCGGGACCCTGTACCATGGCGTGGGAGATTCTCGACCCTGTCATAGCAGAAAGTCCTTGGGCTCTTGAGCGGGTCACGGAGAGAACCATCAGACCATGGAGACTGTTGCGTCCCGGAGGAGAGGGGCGGCGATCTCGCATACGACCCCCGAGGGAGCAAACCTGATCTCGGCCGTTCCATTCAGATCATGGGCAAGGCTCCGCTCGATCAACCGGGTTCCGAAGCCCAGACGCTCCGGTGTCTTGACCAGCAGGCCGCCCGTTTCCTCCCAGCGCAGCTTCAGGCAGGGAGGTTCGCTCTTCTCGTTAATGACCCACCGAATCCCAACCTGCCCATGCTCGTTGTACAAGGCGCCATACTTGACGGCGTTGGTGGCAAGTTCCTGAAACGCCATAGCAAGGGCAAGAGCCATGCGCGGAGGGATGCGCACAGTGGGACCCGCAAACTGGATGCGGTTGCCATAGCTGCTGTAAGGCTCCACCGCCTGGGAGACGATCTCGTGGAGGTTCGCGGCGTCCCAGTTCTCCCGGGTCAGTACATCATGGGCGCGGGACAAAGCGAAAAGACGGCTCTCAAGAGCCTCCTTGGCTTCCTGCATGTTGCAGGCATTCCTCAGGGTCTGCGATGCAATCGACTGTACGGTCGCCAGAGTATTCTTCACCCGATGGTTCAACTCGTGGATCAGAACCTTCTGGTGCTCCTCCGCATTCTTCCGATGGGTGATGTCGCGGAAATAGACCGATAGGCCGCCGTCCTCAGTGGGATAGATGTGAACATCGATCCAGTGGTTCAGGATCGGCGAGACCGCCTCGAAGTGATAGGGCTGCCGCTCCTCCATGACCTTGAGGTGAGCGTTGAAAGCATCACTGCCGACGATTTTGGGAAAAATCTCGGGGTAAACCTTCCCGATGAGTTCCTCCCGGCTGCGCCCCCACCACTCCTCGGCCTTCTGGTTGATATAAGTGAAGCGCATGTCATGGTCGACGGCGTAGAAGGCGTCGGAGATGCTTTCCAGGATCTCGCGAAGCTGCTCCTCGCTGTTATGCAGTTGCTCTGCTGCCCGCTTCTCCTCCGTGCGGTCCCGCAGGATCTTCAGAAAGCCCAGCAACTCGGAGTCCCGGAAGGGCATCAGGACGCCCTTGGCCCAAAAGAGAGAGCCATCTTTCTTCACATGCCAGCGCTCGTCTTCTGCTCGCCCGACCGTAAGGGCTTTCTGCATCTCCTCTTCCGGAGCTCCCGCCTTTCTGTCCTCTTCATTGAAGAAGAAGTCAGTATACTCGCCGGCAACCTCAGCCTCGTCCCAGCCAAGGATGTTCCGGGCACCCGTATTCCAGCTCGTAACACGGCCGGTCAAATCGAGGGTGATGATGGCGTAATCGGTTGCGCTTTCCACCAAGGCCCGAAGCCAGCCTTCGCTGATGCGCAGCGAGTTGCGATCCTTCTGGAGCGCGGTGATCCGGGTGTCCGTGGCTGCACTTTTCCAATTGTCCTGCCTTTCGGCCTGCGCGCGCAGCTTTCGGTTTTCCCGTTCCAGGTCGGCTAGCCGCTGGAGAAGATCGTCCCGATCCAGGAAAGCGGTCTCTTGCTGATTCATTCCCCACGGCTCGATGGTGCTGGAAGACGCTACAATGAAGTCCAGCTCCCAGGCAGGGGAGCTTGGCGATCCACGAATAACGTGCACGGCTCCAAGGGGTTGCAAAAGCTATCCAGGGCCCCTGAGAGGCATCTACCCCCTTTTTCCCGGAAACTCTGAGACAAAGGGGGGCGCTGTTCTAACTATCAACTGAGCGGAGCCGTTGTTTATTGAGTGCCCTTCTTTTTCAGCCACGCCTGCATCTCGGCAATCTCGCGCTCCTGCTCACGGATGACATCCGTCGCCCATTTGCGAATTTGCTCGTCCTTGGCATGCTGAAGCGCAACCTTCGCCATATCGATGGCCCCTTGGTGGTGGGGGATCATGCCGCGCACGAAGTCCACATCGGCGTCGCCGCTGAAGGGAATGTTCATGTCACGGTGCATCTTCTCGTTCGCTTGGCGGTAGCCCTGCGTGGCCATGCTGTCGGGCGTCCGCGCCGTCTGTGCGGGCGTCGAATGGCCAGAATGACCTCCGTGGTGAGCCCCCTGCGCCAGAACGAGAGACGGAAGGGCAGCGATTGTGACGGCAAGAACAACGAAACGGGTCTTCATGATCGTTCTCCTCAAGAATATGAAAGGTGATATCCGGTCAGTGCCCATGAAAGGCATGTACGACGGCATGGCCGCGTCCGCGGGCAATCAGCCAGCGGTTGACCGGGAAGGCGAAGGCGCCTGCGATGAGAAGTGAGATGGCGAGGCTTCCCCAGAAAAGAAGCCCTGTGAGCCCCGCATCCATCGCACCCGGTATCGCCAGCATGATCAGGTTGTCCACGATCTCCATGATGGTGATCGAGGCGGTGTCCGATGCGAGTGCAAGACCTAAAGCCATGCCGAACGCCATGCCGCTGCGCAGCAGGGGCAGCATCGTGAGCGCGTAACCGAACAGGAAAGCAAGGGCGACGGCCAGCAGGATGGTCTGGGCAGTGCCCCAGCCAAGAGCGGTGCCGATCACCATGCCAAGCACCTCGCCGATGGCACATCCCGTCAGACAATGCACCGTCGCGCTGAAAGCCACCCGGTTCAGGCTGATGGCTGACGAAGGATTGGTATGATCGTGATGAAGATGGGCATCGACTCCCATGGCAGCCTCCTCATGCCTCTTGTTGCAAAACGGTCTGAGCAGGATATCCGGCATTGCTCAAGGCTGTGAGCAGCAGGTTTTCGGCTTTGTCCGATGCAACCTTGATGGTGCGCTCTTCCAGATTGCCCTCAACTTGAGCCTGCGGATCGAGCTTCTGGAGCGAGCGCGTGATCGCGCCCAGGCAGCCGCCGCACTTCATGGCCGGAACGACAAAATGGTACATCGCCAGGATCCTTCTGTTTCAAGATCCCGAGAGGTTTAGGGCTTCCTACGATGGCAAGGTCAAGCGGATGATTGCGGGATCATAGGGCTGCATGACGTGGGAGTAGGACAGACGGCTAAGTTGTGGCTTATGTTCTGTTGTTCTATCGAAGGCTCTGCTATCGCGAGCAGCGGGCAGAATCCAGGTGAAGCAGAGCCGGCACAGGTCGGGGAGACAGGAATGAAGGTTGTAACTCATAGCGGCACGTTTCATGCCGACGATGTCTTCGCCTTCTCCGTTCTGCGCGAGGCTCTCGGCGCCTTCGATTTCACCCGGACCCGCGATGCTGCGGTCATCGAGGCTGCCGATATCGTCTTCGACGTTGGCGCCGTCTACGATCCTGCCAAGGGGCGCTACGATCATCATATGCGTGACTTGCCCCGACGTTCCGACGGCACTCCCTACAGCTCCGTTGGCCTGATCTGGCGCGATTTCGGGCGAGCGGCCTTGCCCAAGCTTGCTCCCCGCATTGAGGACGAAGCGCTGGACGCCGTCTGGCAGGACATCGACCAGGAGTTCATCCTGGCCATTGATCAAGCTGACAACGGTGTCGCTCCGGTGAGCCCAGGCCATCTCTCCCTGCTGATCGAAGCCTTCAATCCAACCTGGAACAGTTCGCAGTCCTACGATGATGCCTTCCTTGAGGCAGCCAGCTTTGCCCGGGGAATCCTTGTGCGGGCATGCCGGCAAGCCCATGCTGAGGCGCAGGCCCTGTCGCACGTGCTTGCAGCAGCAAGACAGGCGCAGGATCCGCGGGTGATCGTGCTCGACAGGAAGCTGCCCTGGGAAAAGGCGGTTTTCACGGGCGGATTGCAGGATCTTCTCTTCGTCATCTATCCAAATGAGGACGCCACATCCTGGTATTGCCGGACCGTTCCGCCTGAGCTCGGATCCTTCGGCCAAAGACTTTCCCTGCCCGAGGCTTGGCGCGGATTGCAGGATGGAGACTTCTGCGAAGCGGCCGGTGTGCCGGATGGCGTCTTCTGCCATCCAAGCGGCTTCATCTGCGGAGCGCGCTCGCAGAAATCGGTTCTCCAGCTTGCCCACATGGCCATGGGGGCAGGCAAGGCCACTTAACCCTCTCACGTCTGTGTGAGCCCATACTTGCTTGCGTGCCATGAAGCCCGATCTTGTTTGAGCCCGCACGCGTTCGTGCGCAAGTTTGAGCGAGATCTGCGTGACACCTCTGATCTTGAGCGCCCGTCGAACAGCCCTTGCAATCCTCATTGCAATTGCAGGCGCTACCACGTCCCGGGCCGATATCGGTCTACCAACCATCCCAGGTGAGGCGGATCCGTTTCGCCACATCCAGGCATTGCAGGACATTGCGGCAGCACATCGTGGAAACAGGGCCGCCGGCACCCCGGGCTATGATCGGTCCGCCGAGTACGTTGCGGACCAGCTTCGAGGGGCCGGCTACACGGTGCGGTTCGAGGAGTTCACGTTTCCGTTCTTCGAGGAGGGCTCCCCTCCGGTTCTCGTCTCCGAGCCTGATGGTTCCAATCCGTTCAGTCCTTCCCGCGAGACCATGCGTACCCTGATGAATTCAGGCTCTGGCGATGTGACGGCGCCTCTCCAGTCTGTGGATCTCGGCTTGAACGGGGAGCCGCTCCAGACCTCGACGAGCGCCTGCGAGCGCGAAGATTTTGCTGCGTTCACGCCCGGCTCCATCGCCCTCGTACGGCGGGGCACCTGTCCCTTCCAGACGAAGGTCGAGCAGGCGCAGGCGGCAGGCGCCTCCGGGGTCATCATCATGAACCAGGGGAACGAGGGACAGACCGAGGTCTTCGGTGGGCGTCTGGCAACGCTCGCCTCGATTCCGGTCCTGGGTGTAGCAACCGAGGTGGGGCGCAAGCTCGCCGATGCGGCGAGTGACCCAGCCCGCAGCAGGGCTCGCCTGAAGATCCAGGTCGAGACGGGCATCCGCTCCACACGGAACGTCATCGCTGAACGAGAGGAGGCGAGCGGCGTCCTGACCGTGGTGGGCGCTCACCTCGACAGCGTCTCGGAAGGACCCGGCATGAACGATAACGCCAGCGGTTCGTCTGCCGTGCTGGAGTCTGCTCTGCGTCTTGCTCGGGATCCGGCGCCGGCAATGCCGATCCGTTTTGCCTTCTGGGGCGCGGAGGAGCGGGGCCTCGTCGGCTCACGGCACCACCTGGATGCGCTCTCGGACGAGGAGCGTCGCCGCATCCATCTCTACATCAACCTCGACATGGTGGGCTCACCCAATTTCGGACGCTTCATCCAGCTGACCCATCCGGACAAGACGGCGCAAGCGGCAAGCACCCTGCAGGCATTCAGGGATCACTTCGCTGCGCAGAACCTGCCGGTCGAAGAGCGGACGAGCTACCAGCGCGGCTTCGGCTCGGACGATGCCGCCTTTGCGGCTAAGGACATCCCGACCATCGGCCTCTTCACGGGAGCAGGCGGGGCGAAAAGCGAGGCTCATGCCGAACGGTTCGGCGGAAGCGCCGGACAGCCCCTCGATCCATGCTATCACCAAGCCTGCGACACCCCGCTCAATGTAAATCGCCAGGTTCTGGGGCAGATGACCGACGCGCTCACCCATGTCCTGCGCCAACTCGCCCCGCCCACGGCACCATCAACCCGATAGCATGAGCCCTCGGGCAGGGAGGGTCTGCCATTGCCCTTTGGCCTCTCCCGGCATTTAAGCTGAAGATCCCCAGAGTGGTCGTGATGCCGATATCGATCGTTTCCCATCCTGCCTACGAGGCTGCGCTTCCCGACGGCCATCGCTTTCCCATGAGAAAGTATGGCCGCCTGGCAGAGGTGCTGGCGGAAAAGGGCTTGGCGCCGAACGGGTTCGTGGTGCCGGAGGAAGCGTCAGCGAGCCTGATCGCGCTGGCTCATTCCCGGGCTTACGTGGATCAGGTCTTGACCGGTTCAGTTCCGCGCGAGATCGAACGGCGGATCGGCCTGCCGATTACCGAAGGCGTGGCGCGCCGTGCCCGCGCTTCCGCGGGAGGGACGCTGCTCGCGGCGCGGTTGGCGCTCCAGCACGGACTTGCGGGAAGCACCGCAGGCGGCAGCCATCACGGGCAGCGGGAGACGGGCGCAGGGTTCTGCGTGTTCAACGATGTGGCTATCGCCGCCAAAGCGCTCAAGCATGAGGGCGCGATCCACCATGCGCTCGTGGTCGACCTCGACGTGCATCAGGGCGATGGAACAGCCGACTGCCTGCGGGACGAGCCCGAACTCTTCACCTTCTCGATGCATGCGGAGAAGAACTACCCGGTTCGCAAGATTCCGAGCGATCTCGACGTCGGCCTGCCGGACTTTATGGAGGACGCCGCCTACATGGACGTGCTTCAGGCCCATCTGCCGCGCCTTCTCGATGCGCTCGAGCCAGATCTGGTGTTTCTCAACGCGGGCGTCGACCCGCACCGTGACGACAAGCTCGGGCGGCTTTGCCTCTCGGACGAGGGTCTTCGCCGGCGGGATGCTTATGTCATCGAGCAGGCTCGGATCCGGCACATCCCTTTGATCGCCGTCATCGGAGGAGGCTACTCCGCCGATATCGATGCCCTGGCCCAAAGGCACGCTATCGTTTTCGAGGCGATGGCCGCATGGCACGAGGCGAGCGGCTGAACCTCTAGAGCTGTTTCCATTGGCGTGGAATCACCTCTCATCTT
>JALYFY010000639.1 GCA_030777385.1 Pseudomonadota bacterium
ACCTTGAACAGATGGGGAAAGGGAGCACGCCTCATGCGCGCTCCCAGGCATCGTCAGTAGGATTTGTACTCGCTCTCGCCTTTGGTGAGCGCGAACTCCTCCTCGGGCGAGAGGATGAGCTTATGACGCCCGATCACCAGGAAGTAGGCCATCATCACCGCATAATAGACGGCAACCCCGATTACCGCCGTGCGGAACACCGAGTCGGTGAGCTGGAAGTAGAGCGTGACGGCCGCGATCGCCATGCAGATCACCGCACCTGCGATCCCGAATGGGCTCTTGTAAGGCCGGTGCAGATTCGGAAACTTCTTCTTGAGGACGACATAGGACATGCCCTGCATGAAGTAAGCCAGCATCGCGCCTGCCACCGCCATGTTGAGCAGCGTGCCGCCGATGACAGTCGCGCCAGCCTCGGCTCCTGCCGAGAACCAGATGATCAGCATCACCAGAAGGCCCAGCACCGCTCCGGCGATCAGCGCCACATGCGGCGTCTTGCGCTCGCCGTGCGTCACCGACAGGAAGCTCGGGAAGTAGCCTGCCCGCGACAGCGAGTAGATCTGCCGCCCGAAGGCGAAGATGATGGTGTGGAACGAGGCGATGAGACCGATCACCGCAATCGCCGCCAGGATCTTCGCGATGTCCGTGCCGAACAGGGTGCGGAACCCGTCCAGCAGCGGCTCACCCGATTTGCCCAGGCCCACCGCGCCCGGCGCGATGCCCGTGTTCAGGAAGAGCACGAGGAACGCGGAGGCGATCAGCGTCAGGATACCGGCGATGATGCCCTTCGGCATGTCCCGCTGCGGATCGTGCGACTCTTCTGCGGCCAACGGCAGCTGCTCGATGGCGAGGAACAGCCAAACCGCGAAGGGCAGCGAGGCCAGGATGCTTCCGACGCCCAGAGGCAGGAAAGGCCCATTGCCGTTCGGCAGCTCTGCACCGTCGGGGCCGATGTTCAGCGCCCAGCGGGAGAAGTCGAACTGGCCGGAGAACAGGACCGACAGATAGAAGGCGGCAAGCACCGCAAGGGCTGCGAGCGTTACGCCCACGGTAACCCTGAACGAAAGCTCGACGCCGATGATGTTGAGGCCCACGAACAGCGCGTAGCACAGCACCCAGTACACCGGCTGGAACGCCGGCGCCGTCTCGAAGATTGCCGACAGATAGGAGCTGATGAAGAACACGATCACGGCTGGCGTGAGCACGAATTCGATGTTTTCGGCAATGCCCGTGATGTAGCCGGCCCACGGCCCCATGGATGTGCGGGCAAAGGAGTACGCTCCACCCGTATGCGGCAGGGCCGGCGACATCTCGGCGAGCGAGAAGGTGAGGCCCAGATACATGATCGCGATGATGATCGTGGCAAAGAACATCGCTCCGAAGCCGTTGGCAAGGCCCAGGTTCCAGCCCGAATAGTGCCCGGAGATCACCGCGCCGACGCCGAGTGCCCAGAGCGACCAGACGCGGGCGTGGCGCTTGAGACGGCGCGCCTCGAAGTAGCTTTCATCCACCGTGGTATAGGTAATGCCCGCGGCGTTCTGCGCCCCGGCCGGCGGGGCATGGACCCCTGGATTTCCTTGTCCGACTGACATCGACTTAACTCCTCCAAGAAGTGTCTGCTTTCAGGCCACGGCACATCATGCGCCATGCCTGTCATTCAGAGCGTCCCTGCCCCCTCCCTCAAAAGCGGCGCGAGACGATTGGCCCACGACGCCTGTCCGTCTTGTGTGCGGATCAGGTCGTTGCGGATTTCGATCATCAGCGGAGCAAGACCACGCCTCTCGGCGTGGCGCTCCAGGGTGTGGAACACCCGGTCCGCTGGCGAATAGGGTTCGTTCATGCCGACGACCAGCGCCGGATCCGTTTTCAATCCGGCCTCGACGCTGCGGGCATAGCGCTCGTCGCGATCGTAGATGAGGCCGATATGCCAGGGGCGCGGCACATCCCGGTAAACGGGTGTGAAGGAATGGATGGACACAACGGCGCTGAGCTGCTCCGATGTTTTACGGGAATCCGCAAACGCGTCGACCTTATCGTGAAATGCGTCGTAGACTTCGCGCACGCGATAGGCCCGCTCCGTCTCGTCGAGGTCGAGATTGCCCGGAATGGTGGTGCGCTCACTGAGCGTCCAGATCGCATCCGGCGCCGAAGGCTCGCGGTTCAGGTCGAGCACCAGTCGCGACACGGTGGCATGGATCAGCGGCGCATCGAGCAGGCGCGACAGCTCTTTCGCTACACCGAGCGCACCGGGATCCCAGGCGATATGGCTCTCCAATTCGGCAGGCCCGAGGCCCAGCGTGCCGTAGCGGACAGGGAGATGGTTGGAGGCATGTTCGCAGATGAGCAGGATCGGCGAGCGGCCTTGAGGATTCTCCACAAGGGCAACCGGCTCCCCTGCCCTTGCGGGAGGGCTCTCGTCGGCTGCGATCCGGCTCGCATGCGTCATGCGGTTCTCCGTTGACCTGCTTGGAGCAGGCAAAGCTCCCGTTTGAACGCTTGATACGTTTCTTATTGTTTTTTCTTATCTTGGAATTTCTGATACAGCTTTTCAGAGCCGTCAAGGAGGGGGTGTGAATCAATCCGGTATGCGTGACGACCGCCGCCTCCCTTCTGCAGACCCGCCGAGCCTCGCCGAGCGCATCCGCCATGAGATGGATGCCTTCACGCCGAGCGAGAAGCGCGCCGCGCATCTGCTCCTGAGCCATTATCCCTTCGCCGGCCTCGACACCGTGGCGGAATTCGCCGCCCGCGCCGGCATCTCCGCCCCTTCCGTCCTGCGCTTCGTCACTCGCTTAGGGTTCAGCGGCTTTCCAGAATTTCAAAAGCATCTGCGGGAGGAGTTGGAGGCGCAGCTTCTCTCGCCGCTTGCTAAGGCCAGCCCCTCCGACAAGGGCCAGGGCGCGCCGGCGCTTGCCTCTTTTGCGGAGGCGGTGATCGGGAACCTGCGGGCGACGGTGGACAACATCGCTCCGGCCGAGTTCGAGGCGGTGGTGGCCTTGTTGAGCGATCCGCGCCGACACATTCACCTCACGGGCGGTCGTTTCACAGGCGCGCTGGCGCGCTATGCCGAAAGCCATTTTCGCATCGTGCGCAGCGGGGTGGATTTCATCGAGGGGCAGCCGGCCCTGTGGCGCGACCGGATGATTGAGATCGGGCGCAAGGACGTGATCGTCGCCTTCGACATCCGTCGCTATCAGGAAGATGTCACCGCCTTGTGCGAGACGGCGGCCAAGCAGGGAGCAACGGTCGTACTTCTCACGGACCCGTGGCTGTCGCCCATTGCCCGCGTGGCACGGCACGTGCTGCCGGCCCATATTGTCGCTCCATC
>JALYFY010000640.1 GCA_030777385.1 Pseudomonadota bacterium
CGTAGCACAGGTCGTGAGCCCGGCAGGCCGCGTCGAAAGCATCCACAGGAGCAGCCCGGTTGGCATCGCCCGCGCCGCACCAGTTGCCGTGAAAGAGGGGCCTTGCTGCCTCCGGCGATGGTGCGCCCAAGGATGCAGCGTGAACTGTCCCATCGATCGAGAGGAGGCAGAGAACTGCCGTGCAGGCACGTAACCGGAACACCCCCAAACTCCGTCAAACCTAGAAAGGTGATGCTATTGCATACTGAATACAGGAAATAAGAGCCAATAATGGGTCTCAGTTCCCGAAAGGGGAAAAGAACCTTGCTGCGTGTGCTGCCGCACGGAAGGCCAAGCTTATCCGTAGTTGAGATGGCCTCGTTCCGGCGGGTTCCTCAAGGTTGCTGAGCGCGAGCTTCACAACTTTGATCAAGGCGCGTCGGAGAAACTCATCCAACACAAAGGGGAGCTGACATGCGTCTTATTGTTATTCTCGGAACGGCCGCTCTGGTTCTGGCGGGCTGCCAGACGACGGAGCAATCCATGGCCAATGCCGAGTCCGTCTGCCAGGAGACCGGCCTGAAGCCCGGCACGAAGACCTATACCCGGTGCGTCAATGCCGGATACCGGAACAACGTCGCCCAATCGAACGCCGCCGCCAACCAAGCAGCAGCGGGTGCGGCTGTAGGCGTCGTCGGCGGTGCGGTGCTGGGTGCAGCGGTTGCCCGTCCGCATTACTACTGCGGCTGGGGTTGCTGGTAAGCATCGGCCTTAAACGTTCTTCTATAGACGCAAGCCTCCCCGACGGATCGTCGGGGAGGCTTTTCCTGTCAGGGGCCGCAGGGTCGGCATGCTCTACTCATGAGGTCTAGCCGGGCTGCGGACTTTGGCGCTAAGGGAGTGCATCCGCCATCCAAGTCGAAGCCACCAGAATAGTGAAATGACTCGCCCGATCATCATCCTCGTGGAGCCGCAACTGGCCGAGAATATCGGCATGGTCGCCCGGGCCATGGCCAATTTCGGCTTGTCGGAGCTGCGCTTGGTGTCCCCGCGCAACGGCTGGCCCAAGAAGGGCGCGCATTCGGCCGCCTCCGGCGCCACCCATGTTCTCGAAGGCGCGAAGCTCTACGACACGGCCCGCGAAGCCATTGCCGATTTGAACTACGTCTTAGCCACCACGGCCCGAGAGCGGGGGCAGATGAAGCGTGTGTTCGCGCCCGATGCTGCCATGACCGAGGCGCATCGGCGGGTCGGGGCAGGGCAGGGCGTCGGCATCCTGTTCGGACGCGAACGCACAGGGCTTGAGAACGACGAGGTGTCCTTGGCGGACGCCATCGTCACCTTCCCGGTCGATCCGAAATTCTCGTCGCTCAACCTGGCGCAGGCCGTTCTGCTCGTCTCGTATGAATGGTACAAGCTCGCCACCGGAGGCGCGCTGCCTTTCGAAGGCGGCATGATCTCCAGGCCTGCTCCCCGGGAGATGGTGACCTCCTTCTTCGACTACATCGAAGCCGAACTCGATGCGGTAAACTTCTACCCCGAGGACAAGAAGCCGATCATGGCCCGGAACATGCGGGACATCTTCCATCGCCTCGCAATGACGGAGCAGGAGGTGCGCACCCTGCGCGGGGCGATTCGTGCCCTTGCGGAAGGTCGCCGGTTGAGAAAACCTTAAACAAATCGTGGCTTTATAACGATTGGGCTCTATCTGCCCGATTGTACATAGAGTTCGAGACGACGATGCGCCGCTTCCTGCTGCCTGTCCTGCTCCTTGGCGCCTGTTTTGCTGCCCCCTGGGCTCTTGCGGCAACGCCGCCGCAGCAGCCCGAACAAGGGCCGGGCGGACGCGACTACAAGTCCGCCGAGGTGATCAAGCGGGCGGTCGGCACGGCGAGCAGCGGCACTTTCGTCTTCCATGGAACTGATGCTCCGGCGAAGCCGCGCCCGGTCGTGGTGTTCCTGCATTCCTGGGGAGCCATAAATCCCTCCCTTTATGGCGGCTGGATCGACCACTTGGCCCGCAAGGGCAACCTCGTGCTCTTCCCCCGCTTTCAGGAAGTCAATCGCTCCCGTCCTGCCGATGCCTCGAACCTTGCCGAGGACCTGATCCAAGGTGCCCTGACGGCGCTGGCGGAAGATGCAAATGCCAGGCCCGACCGGGAGCGTGTTGCCTTCATCGGCCATTCGGCAGGGGTGCCGATCGCGCTCAACCTCGCAGCAGGCGTAAGCGCCGGCAAGGTTCCGGCGCCGAAGCTGATCTTCGGCCTCATGCCAGGCGGCATTGCCTCCAACGAGAAGGAGCGCGGTATACTCCTGCGGGACCTCTCGGCCATCGACCCCTCGACCCTGATCATCGCCATGAGCGGCGACAGGGATTATCTGCCAAGCGATAGAGCCTCCCGCTTGCTCCTTCAGGGCGCCACGGCCGTTCCGGCCACTCGCAAGCTTTTCATGCGGGCAGGCTCCGATGACCACGGCTTTCCGGCCTTGACGGCGACCCTCGCGTCCCCGGGCTCTCCGAAAACCGATTATGACACCGCCGCCATCAAGATGCCGCCCGATCCGCCGCGCGACCCCAAGCAGAAAAACACCTGGCGCTGGAGTGCCGACATGGCGCTTTCCGGGCCGCAGACCATCCTGACCCAGCAACTCGGAAACAACGGCACCGACACCCTCGATTATCTGGCTTACTGGAAGACCTTCGACATCGCGGCCGAGGCCGCCTTTGCCGGCAAGGACGCCGCCGCTCTCACGCGCGATCCGAAATTCGTCGACATGGGTACCTGGAGCGACGGCTGGCCCGTGCGCCGCCTCTCGGCGCAGATGCCGAAGGTCGAAGGGCAGGAGAACAAGCCGGAGCCGGGTCCGCGCCGCCGGCTGAACATGGCACCGCCGGAGTCAAAGGAAACTCAGCAGGGATTGTCGGATTTCATCAGCAATTTGCGTTCGTAAGGGGCAGTCATGCGTGTCGATCTTTTGGCGGGCGCGACCTATAATCCAGCCGTCATGCCGTCTCCCGTTCCCACAATTCTCGTCTTCGATTCCGGTCTTGGTGGCCTCACGGTCTTCTCCGAGGTGCTGAAGGCTCGGCCCGATGCACGTTTCGTCTATGCGGCGGATGATGCGGGCTTCCCGTATGGCCGCTTGAGCGAGACGGTCTTGGCCACACGGGTTCTGGATGTAATGGAGCGGCTGATCGGCCTGCACGATCCTGATCTGGTGATCATCGCCTGCAACACGGCCTCGACCATCGTGCTGCCCCACCTCAGGGAGCGGTTCTCCGTGCCCTTCATCGGAACCGTTCCGGCCATCAAGCCGGCCGCTCAGACGACCAAGACGGGCTACGTGACCCTGCTTGCCACCCCCGGCACGGTGGCTCGGGATTATATCCGCGATCTCGTCGAGACCTATGCGGCCGGCTGCAAGGTCAACCTTGTCGGGTCGCGTCGTCTTGCGGGCATCGCCGAGGCGGAGATGGCTGGCGAACCCGTGCCGGATGACGAACTCATGGCCGAGCTGCAGCCCTGCTTCGTCGCGGACGAGGGCGGGCGGACCGACGTAGTGGCCCTTGCCTGCACCCATTACCCGTTGCTTCTGCCACGCTTCCAGGCCCTGGCACCCTGGCCGGTGAACTGGATCGACCCGGCCCCCGCCATCGCCCGCCGTGTGACTCAGCTGATCGGGTCTCCGGTTCCCGGCCATGAAGCGGACGAGAACGAGGCCATGGCCGTGTTCACGAGCGGCGCCGGGATCAGCGCTGCCCTGCGCGGGGCCTTGCTGGACAAGGGCTTGCCCGTCTTGGCTGTTGAGGACATGCCCCTGCTGGTCGGTTGACCCCGGGCTTGCCACCGTCAGCGGTTATGGATCGCCCTGTGCGGGGGTGGCAGCATTGAGGCTCCCATACTCCATCCTGCACACCATCCCGGATCTTCGCTGCGTTTCGTCCGGAATGACCAGATGCTCATTGACTTTCCCGCATTTTTCTCCTAAGTCCTCCCCGTCGCGCGGTCCTTCTGGGCCGCGTTACTTTTTACGCTCCCGTGGCCCGGCTCCTGTCGGCCTGTCGTCCTGTCCCT
>JALYFY010000641.1 GCA_030777385.1 Pseudomonadota bacterium
AGAAGACCACCCACGAGGTGCTCAACGAGCTCGGCATCAAGGACGATCCGCTCCTCGATGTGGCCGTGGAACTCGAGCAGATCGCCCTCAAGGACGAGTACTTCGTCGACAAGAAGCTCTACCCGAACATCGACTTCTATTCGGGCATCACCCTGAAGGCGATGGGCTTCCCCACCTCCATGTTCACGGTGCTGTTCGCGCTGGCCCGCACGGTCGGCTGGATCGCCCAGTGGAGCGAGATGATCGAGGATCCGTCCCAGCGCATCGGCCGCCCGCGCCAGCTCTATGTGGGCTCGCCGCAGCGCGATTACGTGACGGTCGCTCAGCGCGGCTAAGCTCTAACGGCAGAAGTGACAAAGGGGCCGAGAGGCCCCTTTCTTATATCCTCTCATAAAGTGTCATCCCCGGCCGGAGCGCAGCGGAGGGGAAGGGAATCCACGATCAGGCTCGGCGCCATGCATCCCCTTTCCTCGCTAACGCTCGCCGGGGATGACCGGTGGGAGAACACACTAAGCCTTTTCGGAAATCAGCACCTCTTCCACGATCCTCGCTGCGCGCTCGCTTGGAGCCTCGTCACCGATGCGCATGAGATCATCGAGCTTGCTGAACGCTTCGAGCTGCCTTCGGCGCTCAGGGCTGTCGCCAAGGAGCGGCAGGAGCGCATCGGCGAGCTTCTCGGGTGTGCAGTCCCACTGGATCAGCTCCGGTATGACGTTCTCAGCCAGCACCAAGTTCGTCAGCACGATGGAGGGCGCCTTGATGAGATACTTCAACATCTCCTCGATCTTCGACACCCTGTAGGCCACAACCATCGGCACGCCTGAGAGCCCGAGTTCGAGGGTCACCGTGCCGGAAGCAGCAAGCGCCGCGTCGGCAGCACGGAAGGCGGCCCATTTGGCCGCCTCACCTTCCACGATCCGGGGCTTCACGCTCCAGGCCTCTGCGCGGGCGCGGATCTCCTGGGCCACATGCGGCACAGCCGGGATCGTGAGCTCGAAAGGGCGCGGCGAGCGCTCCTTCAGAAGCGCAAGAGCTTCGCCGAAAGGCTCCATGAGGCGGCTGACCTCCGAGCGGCGGCTGCCGGGGAGCACGAGCAGCCTGAGAGGCTTGTCGAGATCGCTGCCCCGCTCGCCGGGACCGGGCCTGATCTCTTCGAGCCGCTCGATGAGCGGATGACCGACGTAAGTGGTGGGCGGTCCGCCCAGGCGCCGGTGTGCCTCCGGCTCGAAGGGCAGGAGGGCCAGGAGATGATCCACATAGGCCCGCATCTTTGGAGCGCGGCCCGGTCTCCAGGCCCACACGGAGGGGCTGACATAATCGACAATGGCGATGTCCGGAGCCCGCTGCCGAACGGCCCTCGCCACCCGGTGGGTGAAGTCCGGGCTGTCGATGATGACGAGCATGTCGGGCTTCGCCGCGACCACGGCATCAACCGTGAGCCTGATGCGCTTGAGGATCGTCGGCAGCCGCGCGATGACGGCGGAAATGCCCATGACGGCGATCTCTTCGAGAGGAAACAGGCTGCTCAAGCCCTCCTTCGCCATGGCATGTCCTCCGACGCCGCCGAAGCGAAGGCGCTCGCCACCGAGCCTCGCCTTCAAGGAGCGCATGAGCTTTGCTCCGAGCTGATCGCCGGATTCCTCCCCCGATACGATCCAGATGGTCAGCGGCTTCGCATCAGCCAACGGCCTTCTCCATCCAGGGCAGATCGACGGCCACAAGGAACAGGCCCAGACGATCGGCGGCGCTCATGGTCTCCTCCTGGTCCAGCACGAAGGTGGAGCCGGCACCGATAGCGATGCCGGAGAGGCCTGCCCTGCCCGCTTCGATCACGGTTCTGGGTCCGATGGTGGGCATGTCGACCCGCAGATCCTGCCCGCGCTTGGCTGCCTTGATCAGCACCCCGCCCTGCTCCCGGCGATGCAGGCCAAACCAGGATTGCCGCAAGCCTCTCACCCGGCGCAGCATTCGGTCGGTGCCCTCAGGACCCTCGATGGCCAGAACATGCCGGCGGTCCACAACGGCTCCCTGCCCGATATCGAAGGCGGAAAGGGAAGCGAGAAGGTCAAGGCCAACCGCAATGGCGTCCCGTTCGTCAGCGCTCGGCTGCAGGGCGCTTGCCAGGGAGGCTGGTGCCACGAGGCTGGGAGCGAGCTCATGGGCCCCGACAACGCGGTGCCCCCGCTCCTCGAGCAGCATCACGGCTCCCCGCAGCACCTGATCATCCCCACGGGCAATGACGTCCCTCACCTCCTGCCGGTTGCGCAGGGCGGAGTAGGCTCCGAGCAGGGCGGAAAATCCCGGCCGGCGCACGGCTCCGACCAGGGACACGGCACGGGGCTGCCACCCTTCCAGGGTGCTCATGATGGTTTTCAGGTCGAGGAGGTCGACACTCGCATGGGCGCGGCGGCGCAGTTCCGGCAGAGCGAAGCCGCGAAAAGCCAGCACACGGTAGTCCTGCCCGGTCCGCTCGAGATGGTTCAAGAGCCGGATGGGAAGCTGTCCGGCCCCGGCGAGTATCGCAATCGGGCCTGTGGGGGCAGAAGGCGATTTGGTGAAACTGCCTTCTGCTCGTCTGTTATTCTCAGGTCGCATTTTCTCACGCAAAACCGGGGCGCACTTTTGCTGAAAATGCTGGGGCTATCCGGACGAGCTCACCGGGTCTCTCGGCGTGCAGATCGCCCGGTCCTTGCCTTCGCGAATGAAGTCCAGGATCTCGTGCACGAAGGGGTGCTCGTCGAACTCGCCGGCAACATCCTCGACCCGCTCCGACAAGGTGCCCTCATCGGCGAACAGCAGGCGGTAGGCACGGCGAATGTCGTGGATCTGCTCGCGGGTGAATCCGCGGCGGCGCAGGCCGATGATGTTGAGACCGGCCAGATGCGCCCGGTTGCCCATGGCCATGCCATAGGGAATAAGATCGTTCTCAAGGCCCGACATGCCGCCCACGAAAGCATGGGAGCCGACACGGGCGAACTGGATGACGGCGGAGGCGCCACCGAAGATCACGAAGTTTCCGACGGTGACATGGCCTGCCAGCATGACGTTATTGGACAGGATGCAATCGCTGCCGACCTTGGTGTCGTGCCCCACATGGGAGCCTGCCAGGAAGGTGCACCGGTCGCCGACGACGGTACGCAGGCCGCCGCCTTCGGTGCCGGGGTTCATGGTCACGCCTTCGCGGATCATGCAATCGGCACCGATCTCGAGCGTCGATGCCTCGCCCCGGTACTTCAGATCCTGCGGGATATGCCCGATGGATGCGAAGGGGAAAATCCGCGTGCGGGGGCCGATGGTCGTCCGCCCGGCCAAGGCCACATGGCTCAGAAGCTGGCAGCCGTCGCCAAGTTCCACATCTGGGCCCACCGTGCAGAACGGGCCAATCTTGACGCCTGCGCCGATCTTCGCACCATCCTCGATGACAGCGCTTGGGTGAATTACCGTTTCCATCAATCGTTCACCAGCATGGCGCTGACCTCAGCCTCGCAGACGAGGACGCCATCCACCTTCGCCTCACCCTTGTACCACCACATGTTGCGGCGATTGTTCAGCTTGCGCATGTGGAACTCGACCCGGTCGCCGGGCTCCACGGGCTTGCGGAACTTCACCTTGTCGATCGTCATGAAGTACACCTGCTTCGGCTTGACCATCTGCGCCATCTTCGCCTTCACGCAGATGGCTCCCGCCGTCTGAGCCAT
>JALYFY010000642.1 GCA_030777385.1 Pseudomonadota bacterium
TGCTTCGAGCGCATGGCGGTCATTGCATCCGCCGCGGCCCAGTGATCGAGCCAGGTGAGGGCGCAGGCCGCCGCCAGCGTGTTCTTCGGGTCAGACTTCACATAGGCGTTCGAGATCCTCACGAGCGTTTTGCCATACTCGCGCAGGGGTTCCACGGCCTCCGAATAGGCCTCCTCGGCCTCCTCGTCGATGGTCGCCTTGTTGGCATCGTCCTGCTTGTACTTGCTTTGAACGTCGAGGGAGATCACCGGCGCGGAGGGCGTGTCGCACTCGTATTTCGGCTTCGCCTGCACCTTGTCCTTCGAGGGAGCCGGCACGAGAAAGCCGACCCCTTGCGCCTGAGACGGCACAGCGCCCAGAAGGCCGGTGAGAAGGAACGCGGCGGTGAGAGTGGCGCGAAAAGAGAGAGGCGATCCCGGCGCGGACGGATGGCGCGACGGGGCGGTTCCGTTGCGCAGGATGCGAGCCTGTCCTGTCGCATAGCCTGAATGCCCCATCATGCCGTCTCTCCTTTTGGCGGTGATGGTCATGAACTAGGCCCGAAAGCCTGCCGTGCAAGGTCGAAGGCCCGTGCTTGCGGGGCAGCCATGCTGCCATTGCGAACCGAACGGGCTCGGGCGCGCACTCCGCCCGAGACAGGGCACGCCTGCCGCGCTACCATGAGAGTGCCGATAAACGACGGGCGGAGCCATCCTGGCCTTTCCCGTCACGGCGTGGAGGGCTTTCGCATGTCGGGCCGCTCGGTGCATATCAAGGTCGACGGGAGAACCTATTCCGGGACCTTCGTGGTCGATCGCAAGAATCTGACCGTCACCACCACCTACGGAAAGAAGACCGCGGAGATCGCTCCGCGGGTCGCCCATGAGGCTTTGGCCCACCAGCTGCTTCAGGATCTTGTCCGGGAGGAGAAGGCCCGCAAGGGCTCGACGTTGTAACCAGTATCTTGGCGGGATGCTGACCGGCCTCAGCCGTTGCGGGCCGAGCGCCGATACAGCCCTGTCCGGTTGTTGGCGATGCGGGGCAGGAGATCCTGTCCGCGTCCGGCCGTCACGATCAGGCGCTTCACCTCCCCCCTGAGATAGGCCTGAAGGAACCTGTCATAGTTCTTGAAGGACACGCATCCATTGGAGTCGCCTCTGGGACCGAGCAGATAGGTGTGAGCCAGGATGCCGTCGCGGCCGTAGATGGCAGCGCTGCCGCCCACCGGAGTGAGGCGCAGGGCGCGCACGCCGTGAAAGAGCGCCTCGCGCTCGGTGAGGATGTAGGTGCCCGGCGGTGTGGCGCCCTTCATGCGCACATTCACGTAGCGCGGATCGTCCATCTTGTCGCCGAGGCCGGAATGCGCCTCCAGCCTCTCGCCGCTTGGCATGATGACCACCTGCGCGGTGATGTCGTAGACGGCCGTCCCGGCTGAGAGATCGGGGGTGGGGCTGAAGCGTGCGGTGGGCGAAATGCTCCCCGTGCCCTTGTCCAGCGCCGCGTAGGCCAGAGCAGCGTCGGGCGTGCTTGCCGGACGGACGCCGAAGAGCTTTTCAAGGAACGAGCGGTTGTCTTCCGGCGTGCCCGGCAGGGCTGCCGTCTTGAGCGGTATGGCTGTCGCGACAGGTGCGCTTGCCATCTGCGCGGCGGGCGTTGGCCGCGGTGCCCGCAAGTCGGCGGGGCGCGGCACTGGCAGTGGTGCGAAGACAGGCATCGGCGGAGCGGCCTGTGCGGACTGCACAGGCGCTGATGGCTGCGGAGGCTCCTGCGGCGGGGGCGGCACGAGCGGCGCGATGCCTGCTTCTCGTTGCAAGGGCGGCAGCTTGAACGCCGCCTGGAGCGGAGCGTTCTGCGCGAAGTTGAGAGCCCCAGTCTTCAAGGCAGGCGCGGGGTCCACCAGGGCAGGATCAAAGGCCGAGGCAGCCGCTGGCGCTTGCGCGGAGACGCTGCTCAAGGGAGCGGCGGGCGGCGCATCGGTGCGGCTTTGAAAATCGGCAAAGTAGGCAAGGGGGCTCAGCGAGATCGCCACGAGAGCTGCCGGTAGAAGGAAACCGCGCCGGTTTTTGCGCAGGGCGCTGCGGCGCAACGGATACGGCTTGTGCAACATGGCGAACTCTACGCAACAACAGGGATCGCGCACGACGCCTCAGCCCTTCATGGAGCCGGGAGCGAACACTCAAATGATCGAGGCCGCCATGCGTGAAACAACAATTTCACTTAGACCTCATTGAACAACGGCTTGGTTAAATTCTGGATAATCGGCCTCGTTGATTTTGCACGAGATGGCCGCACCCTATCGATCGAGGGAGACTGATCTCGATGAGCCGCACGAGGTCTCCAGGGCCGCTTAAAGGGCGGCCCGACGGGCAACCGCGCGGATGTCGCGGCGGCCGAAGCCGAGATCGGCCAGCTCCCGGTCGCTGAGACTATCGAGCTCGCGGAGAGTCTGGCGGTAGCGGCGCCAGGTAGCGAGGCGGGCAAGAAGCATGGATGTGATCATGAAATGTGTATCCTTGATAAAGGGAGCCCGCTCCGGGCGCGCAGCCCGGCAGTTCGGGTTACCAGTCGAGGTGGGGGTGCCGACGCGCCGCGTCGCGCTGCATCTGCCGGGCTTCGGACAGGACGCTGCGGAGGAGGCGGAGGAGGCTGACGAGGATCATGGCGGTCTCCAGAGAAGGTTTGTGGTGTCCGGGCGGAGTCTCAGGTGCGGTCGGCGTTTCCGAGCCCGTAAGTGCGGGCAGCACGGGCGATCTCGCGCTGGGCCCTGCGGCGGTTGGTGTCGGCCATGGCGGAAACCACGCCCTGTAAAATGCGGAGCATGAGGCTCGGGCGCTGGGAGGCAGCCTCGGAGGAGCCTTTGGCGGCTAGGGGTGCGCTGATCTGCAATGTGCTCATCGGGTCTTTCCTCGGGTTTGGCCGAGCCGGCGTCATACTTTCGTCTAAGCAATTATGCCGATTATTGTGCGCTGCAAAAGAATGAACTGCGAAGGGGTGACATGCAGTGGGCGCATAAACCAAAAATAAACGCCTATGAGTCATGCGCT
>JALYFY010000643.1 GCA_030777385.1 Pseudomonadota bacterium
GATGTTTCTTGAGCATTCCTTCGACCTCAGCCTGGAGCACCGGCAGCAGTTCAATCTCGAACCAAGGATTTTTCTTGAGCCACCCATTGTTGCGCCATGACGGATGCGGAAGCGGCAGGATGCGAGGTTTTTGGGGGCTTGCTAGGATTTCCCGCCAGCGCCTGACGGTCTCGGTCAACCCGACCCGGAACTCGTCGCCTAAGTGCCAGCCTTGAGCGTATTGGCCGATCAGCAGAACCAGTTCGAGATTGGGAAGTGCCTTGAAGAGCGGCTCACGCCAGGCTTCAGCACATTCCCGGCGTGGGCCGAGATCGCCGCCCTTGGCGTCCTGCCCCGGGAAGCAGGAACCCATGGGCACGATGGCGACCATGCTGGCGTCATAAAAGGTAGGCTCATCGATCCCCAGCCAGGAGCGCAGCCGCGAGCCGGACCGATCCGCAAAGGGGATGCCGCTTGCATGCGCCCGCGTTCCCGGCGCTTGGCTGGCGATGCACAGGCGAGCGGACGCGCTGCCCTGCAGGATCGGGCGCGGCTCGTGGGGCAGAGCCGTTCCGTAGCGGGGCGTGTCCCGGCAGATGCGGCAGGCCCTGATCTGGCGGGAGAGCTCTTCAAAATCCGGAGAGGCATTCATTTCCCTCAGATGGGGATTGCGGCAGCCTTTATCGAGACTTGGGCCAGTGTCTCTCAGCCTCGGCCCCTATGCTGTCTGCGCCAAGACTGCGGGCGCTCGAAGTCACCCTCCCACAGGCCTGCCGAACGTCGCTGTGCGCGGGCCTCCTCGGAATCGTAGTCCCGACCATAGGAGACGGCCCAGCCTGCCTCCACCAACTGGGCCCCGATGTCGCGGCCATCCACGGTGCAGCGGGCGAGAACCCGTTTGTAACGGTCGCGACCGGAGGCGCGGCAGCGGACGGTTTCGCCGGAGACAAGCCCGATCAGAGCCTGGCGGGCGGTCTCGCCGCAGGCATAGGAACGTCCCGAGCGGGAGCATCTCTGCTCCATCTCCGGCGCATCGACGCCCTTCAGGCGGATGCGCGTCTCGCCGATGCGGATCGTGTCCCCGTCGGTCACCTGCGCCCGGCCTTCGAGAGCCCGCCCGCTCGGCTTGAGGACGAGCCAAACCCCGCCGGCGAGCGCCAGCGCCAGGACAAGGGATGTGATCCCGCTGGGCAGCAACCTGCGGCTTCGAAACCTCACGACAGGCGCTCGGACACTCCCGCCTGTCCGAAGGTGGCCATGTCCCGGTGAACGGCAGCGGCAGCCTTCACGAGGCCCGCCGCCAGGGCCGCTCCCGAACCCTCGCCCAGACGCATGCCGAGCGCCAGGAGCGGGATCTTGCCGAGACGCCCCAGCACATCCTGGTGTGCACCTTCCGCACTCAGGTGGCCTGCAATGCAATGGTCTAGGGTCGAAGGATGGATCGCGTGGAGGACCGCGGCGGCGGCGGTTGCCACATAACCATCGAGGACGACCGGGATCCGCTGGAGCCTTGCAGCCAGGATCGCACCCGCCATGGCGGCGATCTCGCGCCCGCCGAGACGGCGCAGCACCTCGAGCGGGTCCTTCAGGTGATCGCCATGATGGGCGATGGCAGCCTCGACAGCAGCAACCTTGCGCTGCAGGCCTTCGTCGTCGACGCCGGTGCCGCGTCCCACCCAATGCTCGGCCGGTCCGCCGTAGAGGGCCGTATAGATGGCAGCCGCAATGGTCGTGTTGCCGATGCCCATCTCACCGATGGCCAACAGGTCGGTGCCGCCGGCAATCGCCTCCATGCCGAACGCCATGGTGGCGACGCAGGACTTCTCGTCCATGGCATCGGCCTCGGTGATGTCGCCTGTGGGCATGTCGATGGCAAGATCGAAGACCTTGAAGCCGAGCCCATAGGCGGCGCAGATCTGGTTGATGGCAGCCCCGCCCGCCGCGAAATTCTCCAGCATCTGCCGGTTCACGTCAGAGGGAAAAGCCGATACGCCCTTGGCGGTGACCCCGTGGCTTGCCGCGAAGACGCAGACGAGCGGCCGGTCCACGCTCGGATCGGGCTTGGCCTGCCAGGCGGCGAGCCACTCGGCGATCCATTCGAGGCGACCCAGGCTGCCGGCGGGCTTGGTGAGCATCCGGTCGCGTGTCCGCACGGCCTCGACGGCCGTCTCGTCCGGACCGGGCATGGTCGTGATCAGGCGGCGGATATCGTCGAAAGGTGAGGACACGGCATCGGTCATGGAGGGCTCCAGCCCATTGGGCATTGCAGAACGCGAAGAGGCGTGACCTATAACGGCCCATGCACGCGGGGTGAAGCATGTCGGAGCAATTTGAACAGGGTGAGGCAGCGCCCCTGCCAGCATGGCAGGCCGTAACGTGCGACCTGGCCCATTGCGTGCGCTTCTACTCCCGCCTTCCCGTGCCAGCCCTTCCTTTCGAGCATGACCCTCATGCTCTGCCGAGCTTCCAGCGGCTCGTGCGCGTCATCCCTCTGGCAGGCGTCATCATAGGGTTGCTCCCTGCTCTTGTGCTGGGCAGCGCCCTCCTGCTCGATCTCGGCCCTTGGCTTGCCGCCATCCTGTCGGTGGCTGCGATGACCCTGACGACCGGAGCGTTCCATGAGGATGGGCTGGCGGATACCGCCGACAGCTTCGGCGGCTCCACCCGCGAGAAGCGCCTGGAGATCATGCGCGACAGCCGGATCGGCTCGTTCGGCGCCTCCGCCCTGTTCCTCGCACTGGCTCTGCGGATCGGCGCCCTCGCGGCCCTCGCCTCCCGCATCGATGGAGGTGCCGTCATGGCGGCGATCCTCATGGCGGCGTCCCTGTCGCGCACAGCGGGCCTCATGCCCCTGGTCTTCCTCCCTTCAGCCCGGCGGGACGGGGTCTCGCAGGCGGTTGGGCAGCCTTCGCGGGAAACGTTTTGGCTCGCAGCGGGGCTTGCGGGCGGCATTGCGGTG
>JALYFY010000644.1 GCA_030777385.1 Pseudomonadota bacterium
GGACGGTGCTGGGCCGCTGTATGCAGCGCCATCGGCATCAGGAGTTCATTCGCTTCCTGAATGCGATCGAGGCGGCCGTGCCGGTCGGGCAGGTCGTGCATGTGATCCTTGATAACTATGCCACCCACAAGCACCCAAAGGTTCTGGCCTGGCTCTCCCGCCATCCTCGGTTCGTGTTCCACTTCACCCCAACCTCGTGCTCGTGGCTGAACGCGGTGGAGACGTTCTTTGCCGCGCTGACGAAGCGGCGGCTCCGGCGCGGAGTGTTCGGCTCGATCGTGGATCTCCAGGCCGCGATCAAGCGCTACATCGCCGAGCACAACACCGAGCCGAAGCCCTTCGTCTGGACCGCCGATCCCGATCGCGTCCTCTCCGCCATCAGCCGAGGGAAGCAAGCGTTGGAGTCAGCCCACTAGTCTAGCTGCCGATGATGCCGCCGTCCTTCCGCCGAATGGCGATCGTTGCCGAGCGGGGACGGCCGCCTGCATCGCCTTCCGGCCAGGAACTCACGGCCCGAGGATTGCGAGGATCGTTGCGGGGCGGATGAGGCTGGGGCATCTCGCCGGGATGCTGAATGTTGACGAACAGGGTCCGCAAATCTGGCGTCTCGATCATGCCGGTGATCTCGCAGCCCGGCGGTCCGACGAGAAAGCGCCGAAGCTCGCCAGTGCTTGGGTCTGCGGCCAGCATCTGGTTGTTGCCGATGTTCTCCCAATCAGCGCTCGCCATATTCTGGGCTGAGGAATCAGTCTGAATCCAGAGAACCCCACGCCGGTCGACATACAGGCCGTCGGGCTGGGCGAATGCGAGGTCGGCGGTGCCGCGCTTGAGGGGATCCTTGTGACCAGGGTCCCCGGCTTGTACAAAGATGTCCCATTCGAAACGGGTAGACGTTGGATCTCCGCCGGCCTCCCGCCAGCGGATGATGTGCCCCATGAGGTTTGGCGCCCGCGGGTTGGCCGCATCGGCCCCGAGCGCGTCGGTCTTGCCGAGCGGCGCTCCTTTCCCGCGCGAGGTGTTGTTGCTCAGCGTGCAGAAGACTTCCTTCGTGAGAGGATGGACGGTCACCCATTCCGGCCGGTCCATGTAGGTGGCGCCGACGAGGTCGCCCGCTGTCCGCGCGTCGATCACCACCTGGGCCTGGGACGAGAAGCCGGCTTCCGGCGCGAGCCCGTGCTTCCCTTGCGTCAGCTCGATCCATTCGCCGGTGCCGTCCGCGTCGAAGCGGGCGGCATAGAGCGTGCCCTCGTCCAGCACGTCCTGGTTCTCTTCGTATCCGCCTCCCTGGACGTAGGGCCGAGCGCTGACGAACTTGTAAATGTGCTCGAACCTCGAGCGGAAATCGTCGTCGCCCATATAGTAGACGACGCGCCCGTCGCGAGCGATCGACAAGGCCGCGTTCTCATGCGCCATCCGTCCCATGGCGGTGTGCTTGACCGGCGGCCGGGTGGGATCGAAAGGATCGACCTCCACCACCCAGCCGTGACGGTTCGGCTCGTTGGGATGCAGGTCGGCGTCGAACCGCGGATCGAACTCATGCCAACGAAAGCCCCAGCTTTTCGCGTCCACCCCGTAGCGATCAAGCATGCGGGAAACCTTGCCGGAGCGAGCGATGAAATACGGCGTCACGTTCTCTTCGCAGGACAGGTAGGTACCCCACGGAGTCACGCCATGGGCGCAGTTATTCCAAGTACCCAAAGCCGTCCTGCCGGTCGGATCGAACTCGGTCTGCATCAACGGGTGACCAGCCGCCGGGCCCTTAATCAAGAACGGGGTGTCGGCTGTGATACGCCGGCCATAACGTGAGTCCTTCACAACTCTCCAGGTCTCTCCGTCAAACTGAACCTCCATGACGCCGATTCCGTGCGCGTTTTTCGACTTCTGAACCTTTTCCGCCGACCAATCTTCCATGCCGTCCGTGTGCAGCAAGCCATCATCCGTATATTCGAAGTTCACGGCCAGAAGTCCGTGATTGGACGAATTAGAGCCTTTGGGCAGCGGAAAGTAGTTCATCCCATCATGGTGCATACCAGCCTGCAGCGCCTGATCGGCCGCGGACTGACCGGCATCGTGCCTGAACTCGGGCCCACCCGCGACCATCGGATCGCCCCAAGCGTTGACCACCGTCCAGATGTATTCCGGCGGGAGGGTTACCGTGTCGGCTCTGGATGTCGGAATGGACGGGAAGCCCAGGAGCGCACTACTCGATTTCGCCCACGCGCTCGGACCCCTGTTGCCGCCCAGAAAAGAGACGATCGATACGCCGGCGGCGCCTTTGAGCAGCGTGCGTCGCGATATCCGCTCCGCCACCACCTCGTCGAAAATCCGGCTTCGATCGGTTCGAAATCCGCGCTTGCGTGCCATCCCAACCTCCCAAGATCTTCGAACCCGGCGGGTACTCCCGTCTTCACGTGTTCTTGCGGCAAGTGCTCGACCGTGCCGCAGGGGGCCTCATCATAACAACTTCTCGTCGCAGGCTAGCAAATAAACCGATATTCCCCGGATAGCAGGGCCGTCCTGCCGGGATTGGTGGCAGAATGGCACCAGTCATGGCCCTTGGAAAGGGTAGGCGCATGGCCGACAAGCCACATCGCGCCTTGTCGGAGGCTGACGGGCGTCATTGATGGATTATCCCGCCCGATCTGCAGCACTGCAGGCGCACCTCTCCCGCAAGGGCTTTGTCACGTTGTCGAACGTGGCCGCGAGAAGCTGCGCGTGAGCCGACCTTAGGCACAGACACCAGCTGCATTTCGCCATGCCTCAAACGCCTCGGCTCGGAAGAGCCGGTGTATGCGAGCAGAGACGAGGGAGGTGACGAGGAACGGTAAAGACGTTGTAGGTGGCCGCGTGCAGTGACAGAAATCGCTGGGC
>JALYFY010000645.1 GCA_030777385.1 Pseudomonadota bacterium
CCTTTATGCAGAAGACCCGGAAAAGGAGTTCCTGCCCTCCACCGGCAAGCTCTGGGCGCTGGAGTTCCCGGACGGTCACGGGATCCGCATCGACACCGGCGTCGAGGCCGGAGCAGAGGTGACGCCCTATTACGATCCAATGATCGCAAAGGTCATCGCCCATGGCGCAACCCGCGATGAGGCATTGACGATGCTAGCGGAAGCGCTTGGGGAGACGGTTGTCGCCGGGCCAAAAACCAATGCCGCCTTCCTGAAGCGGTTGTGCGAAGCGGACGGTTTCAGGGCAGGGCAGTTTGACACCGGCTTCATCGACCGCAATCTCGAAAGCCTAGGTGTCGGACCGCAGCCTCCTGACGATATTTCGGTATCGTTCGGCGCTGCTGCCCTGATCTCGCGCGAGATCGACCGCTTGCGCATGTCCGAGCTTCAGAAAAGCGACGAGCCCTCGTCGCCATGGTCGATGCCGGATGGCTTTCAGCTTCTTGGAACGCGCAGCGTTGGCGTGTCGCTCCTCGTCGATGGCGAGCGTGCCGAGGCTCGCGAGGTGTTCAGCCGCGAACACCAGGGGGCAAGCACTGTCGCTTTCGGCAACAGCGATCCATGGGCCGACGAGCAGATCGATCGGGAGATCGAGGCGCCTCATGGCGTGTATGTGTTCAGGAACGGTCGCCAGACCCTCGTGCAGCCTTACGACCCCTTCGACGTCGATCTCGAGCATATGGACGAGGGTGGCTCCGTGAAGGCGCCGATGCACGGCAAGCTCATCGCCGTGTTCGTGCAGCCGGGCGAAAGGGTCGAGAAGGGGCAACGCCTTGCCATCGTCGAGGCGATGAAGATGGAGCATGTGCTCGTGGCGCCATCCGACGCTGAGATCGCCGAGATTGCGGCGGAGCCAGGGGCACAGGTTGCTGAAGGGGCGCGCTTGATCGTTCTGAAGACAAAGGAGTAGCCTGCGGCGCATCGCCGGATTTTACATTCGGCAGGCGCATGGTTGAACACAAACATGGCACTGCACCTCATCAAACTCTGCGTCGGTTGCGACTCGATCACCGATCTCGAGGAATGGATCGAGGAGAACCGCGTGCTCCATCGGCGTCTCGGGCGCGATTACGAGCAGACGCATACCACCCGCATGGTGCCGAAGCGCGCGGATGATCTTTTGAACGGCGGCTCTCTCTTTTGGGTGATCAAGGGGCAGGTGGCGGCTCGCCAGAAGCTTCTCGAAATCCGCCCCTTCACAGACGGCGAGGGCATTGGCCGCTGCCATCTGGTCCTGGAGCCCAAGGTTGTAGCTGTGGAGCCGCGCCCCTACAGGCCTTTCCAGGGCTGGCGCTATCTCGTCGCCAAGGAGGCTCCGCGCGACATCGACTTGCGGTCAGGAGATCTCGCCAAGATGCCTGAGGATATGCGCCGGGAGTTGGCTGAGCTCGGCCTCCTGTAACTTATGTGAATCCCTGGAGACATTCCCATGAAGCTCCTGACCGGTCTTTCCGTTTTCCTGCTTGCCTCTGGCGGCTCCGCCCTTGCGAAAGAGTGCCGCATCCCTGACGTTCCGCCAGGTGTCCGCATCCAGCTGCCTCCGGGATGCGAGGCCTCTTCTCGCGGGGGAGCGTATGAAAGCGAGAAGCCCAATCATGTCAGAGGCAACCAGGGTTTCATCGATCTGGGGAACGGCACTCAGATTCGTGTGAATGGACGCGTTCGGGCTGAGGTCGGCGTCCGCCGTTAGACTTTTTTGCTGGGGATCATCAGGGATCTTCTTGGAACCGCGCTGCCTCGAATAGCATTGGCTCAGCAGTTCAGTTGAGTGGAGGTTCCGATGCTCCTGTCCGCATCCGAAGGCCGGCACTGGCGTTATGAAGTCTGTGAGCATGAGGACGGTTACCTGGTCCAAATGCGTGATCTGACGACGGGCGATTTGGACGAGGAATTCTCCACCATCTTCCGCACCCTTCCCGTAGCTTTTGCCTATGCCGAGATGTCGGCAGCCTATGAGCGTTTCGCTGCCTCCGAGCTTGAGCACGTGGAGGATGACCAGATCCAGATCGACGTCGAGGCAACCGAGCGCCACTTCATCGATCTCAGCGACCGGCTGCACGATTCGGGCATCAACGGCATCGTCGTTCAGGCCTGGGAGCGGGAGAGCCAGCGCAGCCCCACGCGATTGCTGCACTAGAAATCGCCTGAATCCGTGACCGCAACATGCCGGCCACCGGATTCACGGTTGCACAGCAAGCGGGGAACCTTAGCATCGCTCCATCACGACTCATCCCGCTGATGGAGTTCCCATGGTCGATCTCTCCGCCTTTCCGATCGCGACCCGCTGGCCGGCTCAGCACCCGGACCGGATCCAGCTCTATTCCACGCCGACCCCGAACGGGGTGAAGGTCTCCATCCTGCTGGAGGAGCTTGGGCTGCCTTACGAGCCCCACTTCATTGACATCGGCAAGAACGAGACGTGGACGCCGGAATTCCTGTCGCTGAACCCAAACGGGAAGATACCGGCGATCATCGATCCCGATGGGCCTGGAGGCAAACCGCTGGCCCTGTTCGAATCCGGCGCGATCCTCCTGTATCTCGCCGAAAAGACGGGCCGATTCCTGCCGTCCGATCCAGCGCTACGCTACGAGACGATCCAATGGGTCTTCTTCCAGATGGCAGCGGTCGGACCCATGTTCGGGCAGCTCGGCTTCTTCCACAAGTTCGCCGGCCGGGAGATCGAGGACAAGCGTCCGCTCGAGCGGTATCGCAACGAATCCAAGCGCTTGCTCGGTGTTCTCGAAACCCGGCTCGAAGGGCGCAGCTGGATCATGGGCGACGATTACACCATCGCCGACATGTCCCTCCTCGGATGGGTGCGCAACCTCATAGGCTTCTACGGGGCAGGCGAACTGGTCGAGTTCGATAGCCTCACCCATGTTCCGGCCTGGCTGGAGCGGGGCTTGGCGCGTCCGGCTGTCCAGCGTGGTCTCGACAGTCCTAAGCGGCCCGCATAGCCGTTCTGCCGCGCCCCCATTCGACGAGCAGGCAATTTACATCCGCTTCATCCCGGCCCACATGTTGGAAAGGGAAGAAAAAAGATGATGCTGCTTTATGGAATTGCCGCGGTCGCCCTGGTCTGGTGGCTCGCCAAGACGTTCACGCGCACCGACTCGGCTGTTCTCGCGAAAAGCCTCAAGGTCGTGACAGGCGTTACCGCTCTCGGTGCGGCCGTTGTCCTCGGCATCAGGGGGCGCTTCGACATGGCCCTCCTGCTCGGAGGCTTCGGCGCTTGGTCGCTCGGGTGGAGCGGCCTGAACATTCCGGGTCCCTGGCGCAAGTTCCAGCAGGCTCCGGGGCGGTTCTCAAGGATCCGGTCGGCCATGATCGAGATGGAGATCGACCATGCGACCGGAGGGGTTGAGGGCAGCATCCTGGTCGGCGCCTTTGCGGGACGCCGGCTTTCGAGCCTCGATCCGCAGAGCCTGCGCCGCCTTTATGAGGAGTGCAGCGCCCACGACCCGCAAGGTGTGCCCCTTCTAGAGGCTTATCTTGATCGCCGGTTTTCCGGCTGGCGTGAAAACGCTCAGGGAGATCGTGACACGCGGACGCGCACTCATGCGCAGTCGGGCATAATGACGAAAGAGGAAGCCTACCAGATCCTGGGGCTTCAGCCGGGTGCGAGCCTCGACGAGATCCGAAAAGCGCATCGTACGCTGATGAAGAAGCTCCATCCTGATCAGGGAGGGACGGCGTACCTCGCTGCTCGCGTGAACGAGGCGAGAGAAATCTTGCTGGGCCGACATCGCTGATACTCCACGCGCGATCCGGTGATGTGAGCTGCGACGGCACAAACACACGTGCCGTCGCAGGGTTCCTTAGATCTTAAATCAGCCGCGGGACGCGAAGCAGTTCACGCCGCCCTTCTTCAGCTGCTTGCAGGCTTTGGCGGCATCGTCGGACTCCGAGAAGCCGGAGAAGCGGGCACGATAGAGGGTGCTGCCGTCGACGGTGACCTTCTCGGTGAAGGGCGCAGCCTTGCCCAGGACCTTGCCGAAACGGCCACGCGCCGTGTCGAGCATGGCCTTGGCCTTGGCTTCGTCGTCCGTGGCGCCAAGCTGGATCACCCAACCCGCCACGACGGGGCGTTCGACCTTCTTCTCGACAGGTTCTGCCTTGAGAGCTTCTACCTTGATCGAAGCCGTTTTGGTGGCCGCAGGAGTGGTCGTGACTGGAGCGGGTTCAACTGCTTTCGTTTCGATCTTGGCCTGCAGCGCAGCCTTTTGGGCCGGCGGGATCGGGGTTGGGGCAGCCTGAGCCGGCAGGGAAGCGTAGGCTTGAGCATTCAGGGGCAGGGGCTCCTGACCCTTCTGCCACCGCACCGACGAGGAGGGGGTTGTGGTCGAGCTGGCGCCCGTTGCGGAGGCTACCACCGGCCGCAAGGTGTTCAGGTCGAGAGGCTTGCGCTCGGGCGTAGGAGCCTGAGCAACGGGAGCCTGCGGCGTGGCGGAGGCCATTCGCACGGGCGCTTGGGCAGGAGCAGCCTCCACGACCGGCTCGACAGCGCGGCGGACCGGCGCTTCGGCCACCATGGCAGGCTGCTGCGAATTCTCCAGAACCGGCGGTGCGATGCGGGCGCCGGCATAAGCGCGGGGCAGGTGGTTGTCGATGAGACCGGCCATCTTCTGGTCGCGCGAGGCGCCGGAGCGGCCGCCGAGCACAACCGCCACGATGCTGCGCGTGTCGGTGTTGACCGAGGTCAGCAGGTTGAAGCCGGACAGGCGAGTATAGCCGGTCTTGATGCCGTCGACGCCCTCAACCTTGCCCAAGAGGCGGTTGTGGCCGCGGATGGTGCGCTGGCCGTACTGGAACGAACGGGTCTGGAAATAAGCGAAGTACTTCGGGAAGCGGTCCTGAATGGCGCGTCCGAGGATGGACAGGTCGCGCGCCGTGGTGATGTTCGGGGGGGAGTGGGGCAGGCCGTGCGGATTGTAGAAGGCGCTGGAGCTCATGCCGAGCTCCCGGGCCTTGCGGGTCATCATCTGCGCGAAGGCTTCTTCCGAGCCGGCAACGTTCTCGGCAACCACAACGGACACGTCGTTGGCCGAGAGCGTGACCATGGCCTTGATCGCGTCGTCAACCTCGATGGTCGAACCGGGCCGCAGGCCAAGCTTGGTCGGGGGCTGGCTGGCCGCATAGGCTGAGACCGCAAGCGGAGTGCTCAGGCTGATCCGGCCGCGCTCGAGTTGTTCGAACAGCAGGTAAAGGCTCATCACTTTCGTAATGGAAGCCGGGATGCGAGGTTCGTCGATGTTCTCACCCTGCAGGATCTTGCCGGTCTTGGCGTCGACGACAATAGAGGCGGCCAGGGGGGCATAGCCGCCGCCGGTCGACCTCACCTTGCGGCGAGCCGCCTCGGCGGGAGCGGTGAAGGCAACGGCAGCCGACGCGATGATACCAATAAGAGCCCATGTCTTTCGGTGTCCAATCCAAACCGAATTCATGTTGCAAAAATCCCTGTTTCGTTTGGTTCCAGGCCCGTGCGCCCAGCCCTCCTAAAGGGGACCGTTGCCGGCGCAACACATGCTCTGACGGTAAGGGGATGCGGTTACGGGGGGGTTAACAGGGATGATTAAGTGGAACGATCTTTTGTGCACTGCACAATAGAACTTGACATATATTTGTGCAGCGCACATATTGCCCCCGTCAGCCGTTCAGCGGCTCCAAACATCATTAAACGCCTTATTGTCGAGGTTCACAATGCTTCAGCCCTTCGCCCAATTCCAGAAGTTCGGCCAGGACAACCTGGATGCCACCATGAAGGCCCTCGGCGCCCTCTCCAGCAACAGCCAGGCTATTGCGACGGAGACCGCCGAGTTCGCCCGCAAGTCCTTCGAGCAGACCTCGTCCACGGTCGAGAAGCTGCTCGGCGTCCAGACCCTGGACAAGGCCGTCGAGATCCAGACTGCGTTCGTGAAGGGCGCCTATGAGAGCCTCGTGAGCCAGTCCACCAAGATGGGCGCGCTCTATTCCGCTCTCGCCACCGAGACGGTCAAGCCTTACGAAGGGCTCCTGAAGAAGGCGACGGCCGCCTAAGGCCCGAACCCTTCAACATCTTCGATGCAGCGCCCGGCCCGCAAGGCCGGGCGTTTTGCGTTGGGCAGCTCTTCATCAAGGCTTGGCTGTTATGCACCCCTCGCGCAGGAGTGACCAAGATGTCGCTCTTTTCCTGGGTGCTGCGACCACCCATCTGGTTGATCTAGCGAACCGAATGGAGCGACTATACATTGGGCTCTGTACTGTGGCTCGAAACAGGATGCGGGCCATGGGGCTAGGACCAAGAAGAGAAGTAAGGGGTCGTCGTTCGATCATGCTGCGGTTAGCTCAGGATACTTTGACCCCGTCGAGGCAGTTTCCCATTTCGGCTGCCGGCGGGTCACAGCCCCCTGGAGGCGATGATGGCGGTCGCTCCAACACGGCCATCATCACGAAAACCAAGCCGCGCACGAAACGGCCGAACCTTTACCGCGTTCTCCTCTTGAACGATGATTACACCCCGATGGAGTTCGTGGTGCATGTGCTGGAGCGTTTCTTCAACAA
>JALYFY010000646.1 GCA_030777385.1 Pseudomonadota bacterium
GGTGAAGCCCTGGTCGATCAGCGTGCGGATCGTGCCGCCGATGATCTCGCCGTCGCGGTCCATCTCGAGCGTGAGCTCGTCACCGGCCTCGACATAAATCTCGCCGGTCTGCTCGTTGATGATGTCCTGCGCGACGTAGCGGCCGGCCAGAGTCTTGAACGGCACCAGCAGCTCGGTGACGCGGCCTTCGTCCTGGAGCTTCTTGACCATGCGCGGCGTGACCTTGTCGCCGGCCTTGGCGATCACTTCGCCGGTGGCGGCGTCGATCAGGTCGAAGGTCGGACGGGTCCCCGAGACGCGGCGCGGGAAGAACTTGGTGCGCCACTGACGGGTCTTGGGGTCCAGAATGTAGTCCACCGTCTGGTAGTAGGCGGACATAATCGCTTCCTGGTCCAGCCCCATGGCATAGAGCAGGGTCGTCACGGGGAGCTTACGGCGACGGTCGATGCGCGCGTAGACGAGGTCCTTCGCGTCGAACTCGAAGTCCAGCCAGGAGCCGCGGTAGGGAATGATCCGGCAGGCGAAGAGGAGCTTGCCCGACGAATGGGTCTTGCCCTTGTCGTGGTCGAAGAACACGCCGGGGGAGCGGTGCATCTGGGACACGATGACCCGCTCTGTGCCGTTCACGATGAACGTGCCGTTCGCCGTCATGAGGGGCATATCCCCCATGAACACTTCCTGGTCCTTGAAGTTCTTGACGGTCTTGGCGCCAGTGATCTCGTCCACTTCGTAGACGATCAGGCGCAGCGTGACCTTGAGAGGCGCGGCATAGGTCATGTCGCGCGCCTGGCATTCCTCGACATCGTACTTGGGCTTCTCGAGTTCGTAGCGGACGAATTCGAGCCGCGCGGTGCCGTTGAAATCCTCAATCGGGAACACCGATTGAAAGACGCCCTGAATGCCTTCGCCGTCGTTCGGCGTCTCGCCGTCGCCGGATTTCAGGAACAGGTCGTAGGAGGACTTCTGAACCTCGATGAGGTTCGGCATCTCCAGCACTTCACGGATCTTGCCGTAATACTTGCGGAGGCGCTTCTGGCCGCGGACGGTCTGGGGCATGGGCGTCGAACACCTTTTCTCTGCGAGGAGCGCGCCGCCGGGGCCGCGGCGCCCTCCTCCGTGAGAGGGGACTGTCGAGGGTCCATCCGATCCCGCCTTCCCAAGGGCGGCATCTCGACCCGGTCGACCGGTCCGGAAGGCAGGTCCCGCGGGACCGGCCTTCAAGACGGGTCAGGCTGGGGCCGCGACATGCGCGACCCCAGCCCGGTGGTCACCTGAAGGATGCGCCGAAGCGCATTCCGATCAGGCCAGCTCGACCTTGGCGCCAGCGGCTTCCAGTTGAGCCTTGAACTTCTCGGCGTCGGCCTTCGACGCACCTTCCTTGACCTTGCCGCCGGCCTCGACGAGGTCCTTGGCTTCCTTGAGGCCGAGGCCGGTGATGGCGCGGACTTCCTTGATCACGTTGATCTTCTGGGCGCCCGCGTCCTTGAGGACGACGTCGAACTCGGTCTTCTCTTCCTCGACCGGAGCGGCCGCGGCGGGACCGGCGGCCATCATGACGGCGCCACCGGCGGCCGGCTCGATGCCGTACTGGTCCTTGAGGATCTGCTTGAGCTCCTGGGCTTGCAGGAGGGTGAGGCCGACGATCTGTTCGGCCAGTTGGTTGAGATCAGCCATTTGACTCTGCTTTCCGTTTGATTTGGGTTCCAACGCGAGGGACCGTAACCCCCCGCGGCATCACGTCGCTGCTCAGGCGGCACGCTCTTCGATGGTCGAGAGAATGCCCGCGATGTTCGCGGCAGGCGCGCCGATCGCCCCGGCCAGGTTGGCGGCAGGCGCCCCGATGCAAGCCACGATCGAAGCGATGAGCTCCTCCCGCGACGGCAGCTGGGCGACGGCCTTGACCCCGGCCGGGTCAAGCGCCGCGTTCCCCATCGACCCGCCCAGGATGACGAACTTGTCGTTCGTCTTCGCATAGGCGTCGACCACCTTGGCCGCAGCCACGGGGTCTTCGGAGTAGGAGAACACGGTCATGCCCGTCAGAAGGGGTGCCATGCTGGCGCCGGGCTTCCCTTCCAGGGCGATCTTGGCGAGCTTGTTCTTGGCCACGCGAACGGACCCGCCCACGTCGCGCATGCGCGCGCGCAGGTCCTGCATCTGTGCAACCGTCATGCCTTCGTAGCGGGCAACCACCACGACGCCAGAGCTTTCGAAGATCTGGCCGAGTTCCTCGACCACTTTCTCTTTCTTGGCTCTATCCACAGTTTCACTCC
>JALYFY010000647.1 GCA_030777385.1 Pseudomonadota bacterium
GCGTTGGGCCGTCCAGACCCCATGCGCATGAGCACCGGTCGCAAGAACCCCAGCAACTGTCCCGACAACCGCACCAGCAAATGTAATCCCGCGCAGCATCCCGTGATGTCTCCTCATTTCTCGGCTACGTATAGTATACTATACGCAAGCTTGGCAGACGACAAGCGCGCATGAAAGCTTTCAGATAAAGTTAGATTTTTCAGTGATTTATGGGCGGAATGGCTCCAACGGCGCGCGAGGCATCCAGGAGTTTTCAATGGTCTTGCGAGCCCCGCCAGCAGGTGCCGTGAACGCCGGGTTTCAGTCCTTGTTCGAGCAGGCCAAGAGGCCCTCGACGTCGATGTAATGCCCGGCCCGGTCGCGCTTGGCCGCAAGATAGCTGACATTCTCCGCGGTCGGGCGGCCCAGCACCCGGTGATCGGACACCACGCTCAAGCCCGCCTTGGCCAGCGCTGCGATCTTCTCGGGATTGTTGGTCATAAGCCGAACCGCACCGACCCCAAGCTCCTTCAGCATGACGGCCGCAAAGTCGAAGCGGCGCTGATCCGCCTCGAAGCCCAGCACCTCGTCGGCGTCGTAGGTGTCGTAGCCTTGAGACTGGAGCTTGTAGGCGCGGATCTTGTTGGCGATGCCGTTCCCGCGCCCTTCCTGGTCGAGATAGAGCAGGATGCCGCCCTCGGCTTGAGCCATGAACCGCACGGTCTCGCGCAGCTGGTCGCCGCAATCGCATTTCAGGCTGCCGAAGAGATCGCCCGTCAGACACGCCGAATGCAGCCGCACGGTCACGGGCTTTGCGAGGTCGGGCTTGCCGACGATGATCGCCACCTGGTCGCGCAGGCCCTCGCCGCCGCGAAACACCACGAACTCGCTGGTGGGCGCGCCTTCGAGCGGCACGGGCGCCCGGCTGACGATGGAAAGGTCGACGGCCTTGGCGCGGCGGTAATCCCGGATCGCCGCGCTTAAGACGCGCACGAGCGACGGGTCGATGCCGGTTCCGGCCGCCAGCGGCACCACGATCACGGCGGGCAGGATGAGGGACAGGCGGGCGAGCTCCAGCGCCTCCTCGTCGGGGGCTCCGGCGGCGCGCACGGGCGCGTCGATGCGGCCCTCGGCCTTCAGGGCCAGGGCTTCCACCCGGCTCCGGTCGACGACCGGCAGGGCGACGCGGCCAGGCGCCTCCCGGTCGAGCCCGAGACGGCGCAGTCGCGCAGCCGGCAGGACCAGATGGGCGCGGCCGCCCGCAATCGCCTCGATCTCGGCGCTCATCGCCTCGTCAAGGTTCTCGACGCCAACCACGAGCGCGCTGCCGTCAGGCCCGTCGATCACCACGGGGCGGGCGCTGCGAAACTCCATGATCGCCCGTTCCACGGACGTGGTGGCGGGATTGTCGGAGAGGCTCAAGGTCAGGCGCATCATCGATCAACTCAGGCACACGGCCCCAAAATCCGGCGAAGAACGGGTCCGCTACGGGAAATCACCCCTGAAGCCACGCTTCAGGAATGTTTGCACCGTATCACAAGCCTCATGCGAACCCTAACCTCCGAGATGTAATGGCTGCCATGCCGTATCAACAGGAGGGCCCGCAAAGGTCTCCCGGCTCGGGTCTCCCGGCTCGACGGCATAGCTGGACCGCGCTATCTCTGCGGTTCACCCAGCCCCGCTTCCGTAAAGAAACCCTGACGATGCACATGCTTCTCCCCCGGCTCCTTGCCCTTGGACTTCTCGGCCTTGCCTCGACGGCGGGGGCCGCCAGCCTCGATGGGCTTGCGGTCGACGTGACCAATGCCAGCGAGCCCGTGCTCTGCGCCGAGAAGGACAACGTGGCGGTCAACTTCGCCTCGGGGGAAGTGAAGCACTTCCAGATCGAGGCGGTGCATCCGGCCTATATGGGCACGCTCCGCCAGGACCGTTGGGAGCCGGACTGGACCGCCTGCGAGGACATCTCGGAGGAAACCTCCACGAAGCCGCACCCAACCATGAGCACCCTCTACGAGGATGGAAACCTGCGGATCATGGGCCTGTCCTTCTCCGAGTTCTGGCGCCCGAGCGACACCACGGTGACCATCGGCACCAAAGTGGAGCGCAACATCCATCTGCTCCAGCTCCTGAAGAAGCGGGGCGACAAGGCGGTCGAGGTGCTGGTGATCTATCCGGGCGACGGCTACTGGCGCATCAAGCCCCTGCCGCCCGAGCACCTGGACTGGACCTCCTACGGCTCGTCCTTCCTGGTGGGCCCGGTGGAGTTCGACCAGCGCCCCGTGGTGAACCTGAAGGACGTGGCCTTTGATCCAGCCACCATGACCTTCACGCTCACTCTCGCCAAAGGCGGCAAGGCGAGCGTTGCCGTCAAGGCGCTCAACGAGGAGCGCCTGACCCTGAATGTGGCCTTCGATCAGGCGATCTCGGGCCTGCCGTTTGCCGGCCTGCGCTCCATGTACGTGACCGAGTTCAACGCGGATGTCGCCCGCATCGCGGTGCGGGAGGCGGATGCCCGCTCCTGGCGCGAGGAGCCGATCATGAATTTCCGGGACGCCAAGGCTACGGACGCCTGGATGGGCCGCCTCGTGCCGTCGCGCCACAACACCAGCGCGCCCGACATGATGTTCAACCGTTTCCGCGCGCAGCCGGCCCCCTCGCGCTAAACCGCGCATTGACCGCGGAGATCAAGCGGCCGTCGATCAGGACCAGCCCCGCTGCGATGAGAGCCATGCCGGCGATGTGCCGAAGGGCCAGCGTCTCGCCCAAGACCAGCACGCCGAGCAAAATCGCGCTGACGGGAATGAGGAAGGTCACGAGGCCCACATTCGTGGCTCCCGCCCGCGCCAGCAGGCGAAAGAAGATCAGGTAGGCAAACGCCGTCGAGACGAGGCCAAGCGCCAGCATGGACAAAAGAGCCCCTGTGCTCGGCACCTCCAAGGTCCAGGGGCGGTCGACGATCAGCG
>JALYFY010000648.1 GCA_030777385.1 Pseudomonadota bacterium
TGGATGGCGATGTGTGTCATGGCGGTGGTGGCCGATGCGCCGTGCCAGTGTTTGATGCCCGGCGGTCACTAGCCCGGATTTCTCACGAGTGTGAGCGCTGCCGAGGGTGGCGGGTTGTGAGAGGTAGGGCGGCTTTTCTCCGGCGCAGGTCTGCGGCCGCCGAAGGCGGTTGGTCGGCTCGGCTTTTCGGCGTGGTCTGCGGAGGGTTGCGGGACGGGTGACAGCAGGCCGCGCTCAGGCGGCGTTGCGCAATCGGGCCTGCGCTAGGGCGAACTCCGGCCGGTAGGGATAGGCCGAAGCCATCGCGACCATGACCCGCCGGACCGAGACGCGCACCAGGGCGCCGATCTTGAGGAGCTTGAGGCGGATGGTCCCGCAGGTCGCCTCGGCGAACTGGGTGTGAGGCAGCCCGATCCGGCGCAATGCGCACAGGAGCGCGTAGGCCATTGAGGCGAACCACAGTCGCATCTGGTTGGCCCGCATCGTCGCCGCCGAGGTCCGGTCGGCAAAGAGGTCGCCCTGGCACTCCTTGATCCGGTTCTCCATTTCGCCGCGAGCGCAGTAGACCTGCTCATAGAGGTGGCCGGCCGTGACCTCCCCCGCCTTCAGCGAGGTCACCACGAAGCGCGGGTTGGGCTCGCCCCTGGTCCATTCCGCTTTGGCGACGACGCGCCGCCGGCGTGACCACGAGCCCAGCGTCGCCCAGCGGAAGTCCTTGTAGCGCCGAGCCGGCTTGCCGGTGCGCTCGGCCTCGTCCTCCGTCTGGATCAACTCGACCGCGATCTCCCCGACGAGCCTCGGGTTGCGGGCCAGCCCGAACACGAAGTCGACCCGGTTCTGCTCGCACCAGACCATCAGCGCCTCGCGGGCAAAACCGGAATCCGCCCGCAGCAGAATGCGAACCCGCGGCCATCGCGTCCGGATCTGACGCACGATGCGGGCGACCTCCTCGTCGGCCCCGGCGCTCGCGTCGATGTTGGAGCGCCGCAGCTTGGCGGCGAGCAGATGCCGGCCGCAGAAGATGTACAGCGGAAGATAGCAGTACGCGTCGTAATAGCCGTGGAAGAACCGGCCCTCCTGGTGCCCATGGATGGGATCGTCCGTGGCGTCCAGGTCGAGGATGATCTGCTTGGGTGCCCGGGCATGCGCCTCCAGGAAAAGGTCCACGAACAACCGCTCGATGGCCTCGCCGTCATGGCTGATGCGGTGATAGCGCCCGGGCGGGCCCGAAGGCGCGTGCTCGAGCCGGTTCAGGGTCGATTTGCCGGCGAGCGGGGCGCAATCGGAGCGGCGGGCCGTGAGCTTACCGGCGAGCACCGCCAGGACGGGATCGTGCCGGATCTGGTCGTGGTCGATCAGATCCTCATAGCCCAGGGCGATCCCGA
This sequence comes from Pseudomonadota bacterium, assembly GCA_030777385.1. Lineage (GTDB taxonomy): Bacteria > Pseudomonadota > Alphaproteobacteria > Rhizobiales > Beijerinckiaceae > Microvirga. Next base: position 1,386 of record JALYFY010000648.1, read on the forward strand.
ACACGCGCTGTGCGATCAGGGTTGCGACCTCATGCTCGACGCGCTGGGGATCGCGCGCGTCCGTGAAGCAGGAGGCGAAGCGCCCGAGGAGATCAATGGCGCGATCCGTGGCGCCGAGCAGCAGCGCGCCGCCATCGGAGGTGATCGCACCACCGTCGAAGGAGGCCACCACGGCCCGCCCTTCAACCGGTGCAAACACGAGCTGATCCGGGTTACACTCTGTCCGCATCGGGGACCTCCTCCGAGCCGATCCAAGTCGTTGCGCCACAACAACTTTGAATCACTCAGAGCCCCGGTGCACCCCGCCTCGTGAGAAATGCGGGCTAGCCGATTGCCGTACGAGGCCATTCTTCTGGCCGATCCGCGCTTCGTCCTGGAACCAGATCTCAATGGGCTTCCGCCGCGCAAGGCCGCCCAGATGGGCGCTCAGCGGGGCAGGGAAGTTTTATGGGATGGCCCGCCCCTCCTTCTCCGGCGGCTCTACGCTGCCCGAGTCACCCTGAGGGAGAGGAGCGGAGCAATGGCAATCACGGTGCTTGGGATCGATCTCGGCAAGAACAGCTGCAGCATCGCGGGTCTCGACGAGACCGGCCGCGTCGTGCTGCGGCGAAGGCTCACTCGCGATGGCGTCATTGGGCTCTGCGCCAAGTTGCCGGCCTGCGTTGTGGCGATGGAGGCCTGCTGCGGTGCCCACCATCTCGGTCGTGTTTTGCGCGCCCAGGGTCATGAGATCCGGCTGATGTCACCGGAGTACGTCCAGCCCTATGTGAAGGCCCAGAAGAATGATGAGCGGGATGCTGAGGCGATCGCCGAAGCGGCGACCCGGCCGACCATGCGCTTTGTCGAGCTCAAGAGCGAGGCTCAGCTCGATGCCCAAATCCTTCACCGCGCAAGAACGCGCCACGTTGGTCAGCGCACCGCCCTGATCAATCAACTCCGCGCCGTGCTCCTGGAGCGCGGCATCGTCGTGGCGAAAGGACGTCGGCCGCTTGAGATGCGCCTGATTGAGCTGCTCGACGGTGAGGGCGAGCCGCCGCCCACCCTGAGCGCCCGCACTCGCCTCCTCATCGAGGACATGCGCCTGGAGTGGTCCGAACTCGACCGGCGTATCGCTGCGCTCACGGCGGAGTTCGTGGCTAGGGCCCGCGACGATCAGGCAGCGCGGCGGCTCACCACTATTCCAGGCTTCGGGGCCCTGAACGCCACCGCACTCGTCGCCGCGATCGGCACGGGTGAGTCCTTCCGCTCGGCTCGGGAT
>JALYFY010000649.1 GCA_030777385.1 Pseudomonadota bacterium
CCGCGCCGCAGCTCGCCCCGGTCGAAGCGGTACGAGAACGGGCCGAAATGGACAGTCTCCGGCGCATCCCCGCTCAGGGCTCCCGGCACCGGAACCGCGCGCTTGAGGATGTTGCCGAGGCGCAGGAGCAGCTCGCGGGGCTCGAAGGGCTTGGACAGGTAATCGTCCGCACCGATCTCCAGGCCCGTCACCCGGTCCGACGTATCGGCGCGGGCCGTGAGCATGAGGATCGGCACCTGCGAGTGCTCGCGTAAGGAGCGGGCATACTCGAAGCCGGTCTCGCCCGGCATCATCACGTCGAGCACGAGGGCGTCGAAGACGAAATTGCCCGCCTTCGCCCGGGCCTCCGCGGCGCTGCCGGCAGCGGTCACCCGGTAGCCGTTCTCCGTGAGGAAGCGGGTGAGGAGATCGCGCAGGCGGCGGTCGTCGTCGACGACGAGAACGTGCGGGGCATGGTCGGGAATGTCGATGCGTGCATCCATATCGGGCTTCGGGCTTATTGCGTCGGACCCTGCTTTATCAGGTTTGCTCGGTCAGGTCTTCTTCAGGTCCCCCTGCACATCCCCTTGGGACCCGAAGACGAGCTGCTTCACATGAGCCGTATCGTCCGGGTCGATGAGGCGCAGGAGATAGGCGCTGATCAGCGCCTTGGCGTCCGGCTCCATATCCGACAGGGCCTGCATGATGCGGCGGGTTTGCAGCTTGGCGAGCTTCAAGGCCAGGTCATGACCCTGGGCGGTGGCAAAGAGCAGCCGCTGGCGCCGGTCGGAGGTGCCCGTGCGGCTCTCGATGAAGCCCTTCTCGAGCAGCTCCTTGAGAACCCGGTTGAGGCTTTGCTTGGTGATCCTGAGGATATCCAGCAACTCGGCGATGGTCAGTCCCGGCTGGCGGCTGACGAAGTGCAGGACCCGATGATGCGCCCGCCCGAAGCCGTACTCGTCAAGGATCCTGTCCGGATCGCTGACGAAATCGCGATAGGCGAAGAAGAACAATTCGATGAGGTCGTAGGCCGGCAGTTCGGCGAGGATGTCCTTGCCGGGCTCTTGGCCGGGATCCTTACCCGGATCTTGGCCGGGTTGCCGATGCTTCAAAACCGGAATGGCGTCTGGCACTGCTGGTGTTCCAAATTTTATGTCAGCCTTGTTGACATATCTCAGGACGATTGTTACTCGTCAAGCCGCTTCCGCGAAATGAATGAAATCGAAATCACCTGGAAGCAAGCCGGAAATTACACGGCCCCGGCAGCCACAAGGGCCGACAGCCAAGGAGATACAGATGTCCGCGACCCCCTTCGATCAACGTGATGGTTGGATTTGGTACGACGGGCAGATCGTACCCTGGAAGGACGCCCAGCTCCACGTGCTGTCGCACGGGCTGCATTACGGGTCATCCGTGTTCGAGGGCGAGCGCGCCTACGGGGGCGAGATCTTCAAGTGCACCGAGCACTCGGAGCGCCTCAGGAAATCGGCCCAGATCCTCGATTTCGAGATCCCCTACACGGCGGCCGAGATCGACGCCGCCAAGCGCCTCGTGCTGGAGAAGAACGGCCAGAAGGACGCTTATCTGCGCCCGGTCGCCTGGCGCGGCTCGGAGATGATGGGCGTGGCCGCGCAGGACAACAAGATCCACCTTGCCATCGCGTCCTGGGAGTGGCCGAGCTATTTCGATCCGGCCCAGAAGATGAAGGGCATCCGCATCGACATGGCGGAGTACCGCCGCCCCGATCCGGCGACCGCGCCCTCCGAGGCAAAGGCCGCCGGCCTCTACATGATCTGCACCATCTCCAAGCACCGGGCGGAGCGCAAAGGTTATGCCGACGCCCTGATGCTCGACTGGCAGGGGCGCGTGGCGGAATGCACGGGCGCCAACGTGTTCTTCATCCGCGACGGGGTGGTGCATACCCCGATGGCCGACTGCTTCCTCGACGGCATCACCCGCCGCACGGTGATCGATCTGGCCAAGCGCCGCGGCTTCGAGGTGGCGGAGCGCCGGATCATGCCCGACGAGCTCCCGAGCTTCAACGAATGCTTCATCACCGGCACGGCCGCCGAAGTCACGCCCGTGTCCGAGATCGGCCCGCACAGCTACCAGCCCGGCAACATGACCAAGGTGCTGATGGAGGACTACATGGCCGAGGTGCAGCCCAAGGCCAAGGCGGCCTGAGCTTTCGGCAGGCAGGCA